>JAKSIQ010000065.1 GCA_024398755.1 Bacteroidaceae bacterium
CGGGCCAGCCATTTTCCAGACCGCGGTGAGTGAATACGCCTGTTTTACTCACGGGAGCGTAATGTTGCACGTATCAATACCCATACTTTTTCGGGCAAACCCCATCTATGCCTTCCCCCACTAAATATCGACTGAGCCCTTGGAGGTCTAGCGGCTCAACCGAATCACTGGTAGGTGACTGACTCAACTTGGGGCAAATCGATGTGCACCTGCGATGCTGGCAGTTTAAGCAGAAGGCACAGTGTGGAATGCGAACGGACCTGAAGATTATCCTCAACGAAACAGTCCGGCTCCACACAATACTGATGGCCCGATATGGAAGTAATTGTCACCATGTCTATTTCACCAACTGATGCAAGTTCTTCCAGAACATCAAAAACATCATCAAACGATTCCTGACACATAGGTAGCAACTCCCCGGCCTCATGGGGATGAAAAGCTGTCAACACAAAAGTGTGAAGCCATTCGAGCACTCCAGCCAAGGCCGTAGGAACCGGAAAGAGACGCCCGATGACTCCACACTCGACCTATATGCGACACGGCAGTCGCCGTGATCATGTACAGATCGGTGAGGAGTGATTCCGTGTCTCTCTTTCCTTGAAAATTTTCCTACGATTCTGGCCGGAAGAGACGAAAACACTTTCGCCACATATTATGTTCGCCAATCTGGCATGGATATGCCGACCGGCAATGCAAATATAATCAATTCTACTTTTTCAGTTCTACATTTCGCGTTCGTTTTGAGGCCAGAACTCCAATAATGAAATCATCTGGTACGAAACCGAAGAAACGGCTGTCAAGAGAAGCCGGTGAATTGTCGCCAAGCACAAAGAACCAGTCGTGTTTGAAAACGTATTTGTCTGAAGACAATTCAAACGGCATTCCGGTCTCATACTCGACAGACTGACGGTACATTACGTTTTCAGGACAAGACATGTCAATGGTCATGCCGCGGGCTGGCACAATCAATGGTCCCCAGTTCTTGATAACCCAACCTTGACCTGATTCCGGAAAAACGTCATAATTGCCGCTCCACGCGAAAATGCTGTCAAATGTCCACCTCAGAATCTCCTGCATTTCATAGCATCCTATAGGCCTCAGAATCCTGTCATTCCAGCAATGACCGTCAACTGCTCCCACCCTATCGCCAGGACAACCTGCTACCCGCTTGCAGCAGACGTCATTTATTTCAAACCACACGCCGTCATCATGCCCGGCCGGGCGCGGATTATTGAATACCAGTATATCGCCAGGCTTGACATTACCCAGGCCCGGCAATCTGAAGCAATGCGGATGCCCGCCAGAAAAGTCCATCGATGTGTAAATTCTGGCACCGAACGGCAGTTTCCAAGCCCATATCCTGTCACCAGGCACAAGTGTTGGAGCCATCGATTCTGAAGGAATGATATATGAATCGGCCACAGTCACCCTGAAAAGACAATACAGGACTGGTACTGTCAGCATTACCCATCCCGACACATTGAGTACCCTCAATACGGTTACCCGCAATCTGCATTTTTTTCTATTCATTTTCAAGACCGATGTTTTCAAGTTCTTTTTTTAAAGCCTCTGTCATTTCAGTCTCCACATGCGTATGGAACGAACTGACAAACGCTTTCATCTTCTCCAGACCGACAGTATCATTCAGTGCGGCATAGCATTTAGCCATTTTCGCCAAAGGAATAATCCTGTCCGGCATAGAAACGAATGCTTTCCTGTAGTATTCCTTTGCCTGTGAATATTCGCATCGGTCCATACAGTTGTCGCCCAATTGCATCAGGAAGCCTGGATTGCCGGTCAAAGACAATGCCACCATTGCCACTGAATCACTCTGTATTGGCATTGATGCTTTTGCCAATGCGAACGAGTACCCGCTCATGAACAGCGGATTGGATGCAAGATAGACCGATCTTGGTTCCTCGCACCTTACATACGTCTTGTAATCGCTGGTATCCAACAGATATGATTCCATCCTCCACCCTTTATAATGTCCGGCACGCACTATGCTATGAGGCAGAAAAAGTGCAATACAGATTGCAATGGGAACAAAACGCAGGAAAGCTGATGTACGGTATATTCTGCAGTCCTCACTTTTACGTACGGCCACACCTGCAAACGCCGCGTTCAGCAGGAAGAACTGCCACAGACATAGCGTGTACATGAACAGGCCTGTAACCGACAGCACAATTGCCCCACCGGCCAAAGGGCTGCCGGCCGCATACAGCCGTCCTATTGTCAGTATGCTGACCGATATAAAAAGCGACATTCCGACAAGGCCACATTCAACGCCTATCTGCAATGGGTCGCAATACGCATAAAGCACAGGCTGGGCTCTGCGGCATTTCCGTTCTGCTTCGTCAGATATTTCCGGAACTTTGCCGTCGAATCCCAATATCGGTTCAAAATACGCCGTCTGTGCCGCTGAAACAGCCGGTGCGAAATGTCCCGGCCCGTATCCGAGAAGACCGCCGGCCTTTCCATCCGTAATGGCGGCGCACGATATACGCCACAGCTGCAGGCGTCCGTCAGCAGACGGCTGTTTCCACTTGTACAGTCCGAACAGAAGTGACAATCCTATGACGAGCGCCGGAAGGCTGTATCGTCTTGTCCATGTCTTCAACAATGGGGCCGACACATACACAGCAACAGCAATCCACGCCGCACGGCAACGGGTTGACGGCAGCAGGACTGCCGACATCATGACCGCCACACATGCGGCCACCTTCAACGCCATACCCCTGCACCTTCTGGCCCATGATTCAAGAACGCAGACCGATACCGACAGCATAACCGCATAAGGATTCGGATTTTCAAAACTGCCGGATATGGCGAAACTGCTGTCAGCAACTTTCAACGGGCCATACAGTTGTGCTAACCCCAACGCCGTTTCATAATATGTCCACAGCATGATTGCAACGCATATCAAGTCTGTAGTGTCAGTGCCTGCAATCTTTGGGAACAGAAGAAACAACAGAAACATGGCAAACGCCGGCAGCAGTTTAAGTGCAGCATCTCTTCCCAGACAATCGTTTCCGCAAATGCAGCCGGCAGCCATCAGAAGCGCAAGACATACGCATATGACAACAAGCACATTTCCGCAGCGTCTTCCTTTCAGCCATGTCAGGGCTGTTCTACATGACAGACAGTTCATCCAACCGGTGTTTCAGCTTGGCAAAATACATATCAGTCAGTTCATGGTCCATGCGGTCAGGCGTAAAAAAGCCCTCCATCGCTCCGTTTCTGTAAAGAACGAAATAATATGGAGAACCATGACTGTCAATAGGTATGTCCATACGTCCCAGGATTGAACAAAATACCGAGTCATCTATTCCGATTCTGGACTTCAGCACTTTCAGAGATGATTGGTTCATGTAATCGCCAAGAAGCAGAACAGGCAATCCAATGCCTTCATCCCTGACACTTTCACACATCTTCCCTATTGCATAGTCAACGCATTCGGAACAGTCAAATTCACTGACCCTGCATACCATAATAGCTGTTGCATCAATGCTGTCAAACACTTCAAGCATGCCGTCTGCAGCAATACGTCCCGAGTTCTCCACCATATCGGCTATGGTCTGAAGACAATGGCTGTTCGTCTGAAGACATACCTGACGTTCTCTGGATATTGAATGCTTCAGCATCAGATTATTAACCAATAATGCCAATTGTGAACACAAAAGGACAACCGCGCCTGCACAAAGTGCAAGCTTACCAATTCTGTTTTCCATGATAAATACACGTGTTTACATAGCCACTCTGAAAAAGAACAGGACAGGATTGTCATCGCGTCTCATTCCGTCAACAAGTTCTCTTATTCTGCAGTCATCAGTTTCCATTTCCATATAACTTACAGCACTGAGAATCTGCGAAGCCGCATGACAGGTGACAAGACAATTGCCATTGAAGCTGTTGACGGGAATAGTGAAAAACGCCATAATAGGATCATCGAACCGGTTCTGCAGAATATATGGCTGCTTTGTCTTATGGTCATAAAGCAGGTGGATGTCTGTACTTATGGGGGTATTCGAAATCACATTGAAATACGAGCAGCCATTCAATTCAACAAAATTTCCATTGAAGAAGTTGTATCTGTGACACAGTTCCAAAAATTCAGCATCTGTTCTGACGGGCAGATAATCGGCCACACAATCCGGTTTCATCACCAGGCGGTATCGTCCCTTAGCGCCATCGCGTCCCAATTCATAAATGGCATCTTCAAAATTCACATTACAATACACTTTACCGTCAAATGAATACAGATTCCTTTCTCTGGTAATATAGAAATCAGGGCCGAAATCGGTATTTCCAAAAAGATATCCGGCCTTTCCACGCAGATTCATTGTCAGGAAAGAGGCATAGCCGCCATCCGACTTCGTGACATTGCTCTTCAATCCGTAAGTGTCAAATGCCATTGTCTCATTGTCAATGAATTGGACCGACGAAGCAAACATCGGCAAATCAATATATGCGATGTTCTTACCACGTTCTTCAAAGATACCGATTCTCTGCCTGACGGGATCGAATATGGCAACAGATCCGTCCGGCAGTTTTGCAAGACCTTCAATTGACAGGTACTCGTCAGGACCGTTGCCTGTGTTCGATATTCTTCCAATGTAATTGCCCTGATAGTCAAACATAAAGACCGCTTTTGCTATGCGTTGGTCGCCTACGATTATTGTACTGTCGCCGAAAATCACCATATCCGCATTCCCAATAAAGCTGTCGCCTGAAGACTCCAGTTTCACAAACCATACACTGTCAAAAGCTTCTTCACGCATGATGCACGGCGTATTGTCCATATCAATGACAACCGTATCAGCATCCGCCCAATCGGCACCCTGGAGTTTGCCGCTTGTTCTTCCGCCACAAGCGACTGTAAGCATTGAAGCGGCCACGGCCGCTAATGTCATGATTCCAAATCCTACGTTTCTTTTCATATCACATATCATTATTTTCAGTCTTCATGTCTGCATCAGTAATTTTACAGGTGGAAACCGTATGATTTCCACCTGCATAAAGCAATCACTTCACACCAATCAGTTTGTTGAATGCTTCAATTCTAAGTGTTGCCAATTGGGAACATGAATCGTAATCTTTGCATCCTCTCATTGCACCGACCGTTGATGCATCGCATGGCACACAATATCCGTATTCCCACAATCCGCCAAGTACCATATCGCAGGAAAAGGTATAAGAGGAAGCGCTGGTCTTTTTGACCGAAGTATTGTAACTTACAGTTGCACCGGCCGACGCACCTGCTGCCCCACTGCCGGAAGACCCACTGGTCTGGAATTCGGCAAGCAACCTTTGGGCGGCATCTGATCCATTCAATACCACACCGTTTGCAATTGAAATGGTTCCACAAGTTTTCAACTGCTTTTGCAGAATAGCATGACTGGAGCAATAATCGACAATTCCTTCCAGTGCCATAAAGAAGTATCTGTAAAGGTCTTTGCACGTATCTATAATTCCGGATTTCGCTTCGACATTCTCTTTCATGAGTTTTGAGCAGTTGGTGTCTTTGCCTGAAACGGAAAAATTGACGGTAGCCACGAGTACAGTCACACCTGCCAGGAACAGGCACATGGTTTTCTTGATTTTCATAAGTTTGTTTTCATGTTTTGATTATAAATCAGTTAAATAGCAATCTTTTCGGCCTCAAGCCGTTTATGTTTATGGTATCAGTCCGGCATATCATATTGTTGGTTAAACACTTTGTGACAAGCTGAAACCGGATATGCCATTCTGCCTTGCCGGAGCCGGATTGCATACAGTCCCACGGTACTCACACCATGTCACGAAAATACTCAAATCAGTTGGAATACATTACCACCATGTAATGTTATTTTCATTGTCAACTACAAACGGTCTTTCATTCGTACCACGGTTAAGGCAGCGCAACCACAACAACACCCCCTTAGGAACCTTTGCGTCATAAAAGCCGTCTTTTGCCCGGAAAGACGTCAGCTTATCCCAATCCAGCCCATCCCATACCAGCAGCTCATAATCCAATCCTGGAACAATATCATTGTCATCGCTGCGCGGATAGAGTCTGATCTGCCCCAAACTGCATGGGCTTCCGTAATCAACACCCACCCAGTTACCATCCGGCTGGTCCGATTCGAAGTTCGACAGCATATCTCCGTCAAAAGCTTTAAGGGCCGCTTCATGACCGGCGTTTGAAATTGCCAGTCCACCAATTATATCGGCACCGCCGGGAGCCTTGAGTTCCATTTCCGCCAGACTTCCGTACGAACCGTCAGGTGAACGATAGCGCCAGCAACGCCATGGTCCCATTCCTTCAAGGTCCACACATACCGATGTGAATACGGAATCTATTCTGAAAGCAGTGACAGGATTGCTGAATTCCGGGCTTTCACTGCATTCCACCGCCCCTCCGACAAGTCTGTGCCGCATATCCGTCACGTTGTACGATTCGTAGTATTTACGTCCAAGTCTGACCGTTTCGCAGGAGCCCTTTTTCTTCTTGTCGTATGATGGAATCATTTTCAGACAGCCGTCCTTGCCAATGACGAATGCATCGCTGACAGGCACAAGCCCTTTGCCATCGAACCCAAGAACCACATACAGCATGTTGCCGCCCATATTCCTGAAGTATGCCTTTCCGCCTCTTGTTTCACCGAAATCAAGGACTTTCCATGAAGGGCCGCCCTGATTGACAACCATGGCAATGTACACATATCTGTCGCGCAGTCTGGCATTGTCTGAGAGAGGCACCTCTATGTCATAGGCTCTACCATACTCATGCGTGACATCCACTGCACATATATTGAACGGGACAGCATGTCTGGCTGTATTCATGTATTCAAGTGTTCTGCGGTTTATGGCATAGCAGCTGCGCCACACTTTGGGAATGCGTTCATACTGATAAAAGCCAATTCCAGCCGGCATAATGAGCGAATTTATAGTTGGAACCGTCCTGCCGTTGTCAGACAGGAAGACAAACCAGCTGTGGCCGTCACTGTTACGTCCCCAACACGGCACCTGATCGACAGCCGCCGGTATTCCAAGGCTTCTGAAGACAAGTGTGCCCATTGAAACATAATCATGACATGTTCCGTATGTCATTGATTTCAGACAGCGTGCGTCAAGCAGGGCCGGACCGCTTTCTTCCTGCCAGAACACGTTTGGAGGGTTCTTTTCGTTTATCTCACTCCTGACGGTTTCTGTCACGCCATAGGTGCCGATGCTGTCAATGTCATGTGCCGTCAGAGCCGTTATGCCATCACAGTATGATTCAGACAGCAGGCCACGCCAGTCGTCAAAAGGCTGGAGTTCAGACACCTTATACGGCAGCAGCCATTCCTTGAACTGCTCAAAATCCACATGGTCATTCCATGTCCGGCTCCGCCACTGCTCGAACGCATTATCAATACTGTAAATAAGGTAATCGGCTGACATTATCCTTATGTCGGATACCTGTTTTTGGGCAAGTGTGTAATAGTCACTGTAAAAAAGCCGTCTGATGGAATCATGCTGTTCATGAGGATTCAGACGCTCATCTTCAAGTATTCTCAGAGCGCAGTCATTGAAATTCTTCATTCCCATGTCAGAATATGAATAATGGGCCGGCATATTTGAAATAAGAAAGCAGGCTGCCTCATATTTCTGTTCATCGGCATCGGCACTTCTGTAGTGTTCAAGCACCAATTCAAGTTCATGGCGGTTGTCACCGGCTGCATTGAGCGCACTTTCAAGGTATAGCTTTTCCTTTGAGCATGCCGCAAGCAGCACGATGCCAACCGTCATGAGAACATGAATTGACATGTTGTGTTTCCCAGGAATCAGTTTCAAGTGTTTTCCTGCCATAGATTTTATTTTATTCATCTGAACCAT
>JAKSIQ010000066.1 GCA_024398755.1 Bacteroidaceae bacterium
AATGATTTGAACCGGATTCTGCACCAGCCAAGTTCCTGAACACGGGCCAGCGTCTGTTCTTTGCTTAGCGCATCGGCATCGGGAATGAGACTCTGGTCCACGCCCCCTTGATAGTCATCCCGAGGCTGAACAGGTCAAAGTAAGAAAGTTTCCAAGTTTTCATATCATTCTCAATAGCTTTACGGAACCAGTTGCAAAGATACAATTATTATCCGTAATATAACATATGTTATCTTACAAGTGTTATTTTATTATCCAAAGTAATATCGTATCTTTGCACGGTGTTACATAACATACGTTTTACTATGCCAAGACAACCGCGATTCTCCAAGAAAGATATAGTTGAAGCCGGTCTCAGAATAGTGAGGGCCAGCGGATTTGATGCTGTCAGCGCCAGATCATTGGGCAAGGAGCTGGGCACATCGTCCAGCCCTATGTTCACCATGTTCAAGGATATGAACCAGGTGACCGATGCCATCCGTTCCGCGGCGGAAGAACTGTTCATAGCCCGCATGGATGGCGTTACTGACTACTTCCCCGCTTTCAAGGAATTCGGGCTGAGACTTGTGGCTTTTGCGAAAGAGGACCCGAACCTTTTCCATATGCTTTTCCTTGGAAGGCATTCCTGTCAGGATACTGCTGAGAACATAGCAAGAGAATGCCTTTGCGCTGCAAACCAGGGATACGACCTGACCAAAGAACAGGCCGATATGCTGTTCAGTCAGATGTGGCCTGTGGCCTGCGGTATCGCCGCTTTATGCGTCAGACATCCCGAAAACTACTCTGAAAAGGATGTAAGCAGGACTCTTACCTTGCATTTTAAAGGCATCTTGTCCATTATCCAGTCCGGCATGGACGTAAAAGACATGAAACCGGTCAGGCGTGTCTGATGCTATGCGTCTGTAGAAGAAGCCGTATGTGCCGGTTTGGAAATGGTAGCCGCGTATGCGCTGTTGCACAAGCCAAGTACGGCCGACAGGATGAACAGCGTCTCAATGCCCAGCACCTTCCAGATCCAACCGCCGACCAGGGCAATCAGCACCGTAATCATGTGATTGACCGATATGCCGGTCGATATGGTCTTGCGCATTTCCTCCTGGCTGTCCGAAATGTCCTGGACATAGACGTTCGATGCCATTGAAGCCAGTGAGATTATGGAATCGAGCACATAGTTCACACAACATACTATGAAGGCCGTATGCATGGAGAACAGATGGTGGGCAAAGCCGTAGAAGAAACACACAATGACCAGAATCAGAGTGTCGCCAATCATGACAGGCTTGTAGCCGATACGGTCAATCAGCTTACCGACCAGAGGCGATAAGAAGAAACATGACACGGCCGATATGGCGAACAGCATGCTTATAACGCCTGCATCGGCTCCGTAAAACAGAATCAGCACGTATGGGCCGAAGGTGAAGAACACCTGTTTGCGTGCACCATAGAACACCTCAAGCATGTAGTATTTGCGGAATTTGCTCTTGAAGTAGAAACGGCTCCCCTCGTGTCTGCGCTGGCTGTTGGCAGTCAGACGGAAAGCCACCAGCATGGCCAGCATCATGAACAGGGCCGATGCTATGAAGACCGGACGGAACAGACGGCTGTCGGTGCCTGATGCGCCTGCAGCGATACCGTTTCTGCCAATGATTGCAATGACGGCAATGACAGCTGCATATCCGGCCAGATTGCCTATCTGGTAAACGGCGCTCTGCTGTCCGAGCGCCTGTCCTCCGCAACCCGTCCTGCTGTACACAAGCGGCAGTGTGCTGCGCATGGCAAGCTGTATGTGTTCACCTGTGGAATAAAAGAATATCGCCATGATGACCAGCACTTTTGAAGGCGATATGAACGCCTGCAGTGTCATGCCTAAAAACATTATGACAACACCCATCTTGTACATTCGTTCGGCCGATGCCTTGTAGCAGATGGCAGTTATCAGTACCAGCAGCAGTCCCGGAACCTCGCGGAAGAACTCGGCCACTCCGCGACCCATCTCACCCATGCCGACCATTTCGGCCAGATAGTTGTCAATGACGCTTTTGTACAGTCCGTAGCCTATGGCGGACATCAGAATTGACAGGAACAGAGCTCTGTAGCGCGTATCCTCGCGAAATATTTTCGACAGTTTCATAGCGGGTGCAAAAATACTTCATTCTAAATGAGGATATCATCACCGCAACTCAAATATTCAATCCGCCGGCCAAGTATTGATTTCAGCTTTGCGAACTGCTCCATACCGGTGCAGTGCATGGTGTAGAACATGGTACCGCTGAATTGGCTGAGTTCAGCGGCAAGCGAACTTATGAACGCGTCTTCTCCGGCATCGGTCAAGCCGCTTTTTACCAGATGCATTCCGGCAAAAACATGCGTGGGCGTCCTGCCTGTTACGTCCATTGACTTTCGGATTATGTTCACAATGCCCCTATGGGCACAGCCCGCAAACAGCGCCACATTCCCACCCTCTTCAATTACCAGGCTCTGCTCATGGCAGAATGAATCGTTAACATTGGAATCGGGCCCGAACAGAAGGCGGTTGCCAGCCGGGTAACATACGCTTCCTCCGACATTTGAAAACAATGTCATACCGTCTTCAACCAGTGTGACATCGTTGCAGAAAACCAGTCGTCCGCTGTTCTTCAGCGATTCATCCAAACCAATGTAATGCAATCCGTCATCGCGCAGTGAAAAGTGGGGCTGAAAGGCATCACGATGTATGAATACCTTAGCTTTACGGTTCTCTGCAAGGAAGTACCCCAGTCCGCCACCATGGTCATAATGTCCGTGTGACACCACAGCCACATCGACATCGGCAATATTCAAGCCCAGAGCCCTGGCGTTAAGGGAAAACAGATTGCCCTGTCCTACATCAAACAGAACATTCCGACCGTCTTCCCTTTCAACAAACAGGCTGAGGCCATGCTCGACAGGCAGCCCCTTGCGGCTTGTATTCTCTATGACCGATGTAACCTTCATATTGAGTTGCGCTGCATAGTATATGCAAATTTAGGACCTGTTTTGAAATGTTCCTATCAAGTAACGCTTTTTCATTCACAGGAAAACAGTAATTTTGGAATGTAATGAAAAAGGTGTTTGACTAATATGAATCTGTTTCTGGGAATTGACATCGGTTCAACTACCGTCAAGATGGTTGTGATTGATGAAGACGTGAATATTATCAATTATTCATACCAACGTACTAAAGCGGTTGAAACCGGTGGATTGTCCTGTTCCGGAAAGTGTACTGCCTGCGGAAGATGCAACATGGGTGCCATACGCAAGACGGTTGATGATTTCCTGTCCGAGAAAGGTTTTACTCTTTCCGATATAACGTGTACGGTTGTAACCGGCAGCCAGATTACTGAGGACGTTTTACGCATTATTCCTTATGACAGAAAAGTCAGTGAAATATCGGCCCATGTTACCGGTGCCCTACATTTTTATCCCGATGCAGAGGCCATTATTGACTGTGGCGGGCAGGACAGCAAATGCATGGTCTATAATGAGAAAATGGGACTTTGGACTTCAATGATGTCAGGAGTCTGTGCTGCCGGTACCGGCAGTTACCTTGACAATGTGGCATTGAAACTCGGCATTCCCGTTGAACAGATTGCCGATAACGTCAACTATGAATCCAACGTGGAATTCAGTTCCGTGTGCGCAGTCCTTTCTGCCACATCGGTCAACAAATTCAAAAACCGTCTTCCAATGGGTGACATACTTGCAGGAGCCTGTAAGGCTCAGGCCAGGACAATTCTGAACAGTGTAGGACAATTGCTTCTGCACAGATGCGGCGGGCGTGTCCTGTTTCAAGGAGGAGTGGCATCAAACCGGGCCGTAGCGTATTATCTTCAGATGCTTGTGGGGAGTGAGATTACAGTCCCGCAATACCATCAGGTAATGGGGGCAATCGGCGCGGCCATACTGGCAAAACAATATCATACATTATCAGACACACACGTCTTTCGTAAAATCCAGTATGCTCCTGTAATACCAAAGTCATCGGCACTTCGTGTACAGTATAACAAGGCGGATTTTATGGGCTCGGAAAAGGACAAGCCTCTGGTATGGCGTAATCTGTTTTTCCCCATGGAGATTCTGAATGCCTTTGATGTCAGAACGCTTACAATGGAAACGTATGCCGCATTACACGGTCCCGATCAGAAGAGTGTCAAACACTGCATGGACATTGCGGCTCGAAAAGGGTTCGATCAGCAGACATGCTCTTTCCTGCGTGTACTGGAAGGCTTGGATCTTGAGCGTCCGGCCTTTGCTGTCTCAACCAGCCAGCCATGCCAGCAGGGCGAACGCATATTCGACGATCTGGCATCGGACTATGGTTTTGAAGACAGGTGCTATTCCGTACACACACCGCTGAACGCTGACAGTTCTCATGCCGTGGAGCAACTTACACAAGGTCTTGAAGAGGCTATTGACGGTCTTGAAAGAGCTTTGGGACGGAAGTTGGATACGGAACGTCTCAGACAGGCCTGTATTCTGTCCAACCAGGCAGCCGACTACGCACGCAGGTGCAGTGAACTGCGTTTTACCTGTCCTCCGCTTGTACGTAGTTCAAAGGCTGTATATGAGGGGCTGGTGTTCAGCCAATTATGGGGGCGCCAGGAATTGGTCGACATCCAGAAGATGCATTATGAGGAACTGTTGCGCTGTAAGGAATGGGCAGAGCAGCGCTACGGGATAAATGATACCCACCGGCTTCTCTGGCTTCATCTTCCTCCAGTTTACAGCAGGGATATTCTGAATTACCTGGAAAACACATGCAATGCTCCGATTATTTTTGAAGAAATCAATTACGTCGGTTGGGAGCCGCTTGACGTGAATGATCCGATACGTTCTCTGGCACGTAAAATTCTGACATCAGGCCTTCTGAATCCAAAATTGAGGATTGATTATATCAGGAAGGAAGTGGAGCACGCAAAAATGAATGGAGTCATTCTTTACACCCATGGCTTTGGCCGCTGCAATCTGGCAGACCGTCCTTTTACCAAGCGTCTTAAAGAAATGCTTGAGGGCATTGGAGTTCCGTTGCTGACTCTTGAGGGTGACTGTATGGATGCATCCATTGACCCGTGCTCGACTACAACCAAGATTGAGTCATTCATTGAATCGCTGAACAGCAAACGTTACGGCAACCTGTTCGGATTGCGCTGAACTGGCACAAATCAGGGAGCTGGTTTCGAACGAGACAGACTATCAGACGCTGACAGGTGATGTACAGCTTATGCCTGAGTGGATGAAGCGACTCGTGAAACCCATGATCAATACATGATTTAGAACCTGTTTTGTACTGAATAATTAATTTTTTAATTTGCAGATTAAAATTTTCATCATATATTTGCTGCAGAAACAAACAGGATTATTATGGCTGAAAACAGGGAAAGACCACAGGAATTGACGCGTGCTGAACTGGAAATCATGCAGATAGCATGGAAGTTGGACAGGGAATTCATAGTCAGGGACATCTATAACGAAATGCCGGAGCCAAAGCCGGCTTACAATACGGTATCGACCTTTGTCCGCATTCTGGATTCAAAAGGTTTCCTTACCCACAAGTCATACGGTCACGTCAACGTGTATCTGCCTGCGTTGAGCAAATCGGACTACACTGGAACATTCATGCAGGGAGTGCTGAACTCGTTCTTTGACGGGTCGATAAGCCGCATGGTGACCTTCTTTTCGGCCCGCAAGGACATCTCCATAAAGGAGGCCGATGAAATCCTAAAGGTGTTGAACCAATCAAAGAAGAGCTGATATGAACCGCATTATTCTCTATGCAATTGAGACTGTGCTCTGCAGCGGACTTTTTCTTGCGCTGTACAGACTGCTCATCCAGCGCAAGGCCGGCTACACTTTCTGCCGCAGGTACCTTGTCGTAACGCTGATACTGGCTGCCGTCATTCCTGCGTTTGACGTGCCGGTCTATGTGGAAAAGGCAGCACCGACCGAGGTGGTCCAACCGGCACCTGAAGAGGCTGTCCAGACCTCTCAGACCATCCGGAACTCGCAGGCGGTTCAGGAAATCGTGCCAAGCGCACCTGCATCGGACCGGAATGTTGTGGCACCGTCCTTCAGTATGAATTGGAATGCGCTTGCCGTTGCGGTCTATCTTGCCGGCCTGCTGGTTTCACTGCTGCTGATGCTCAGATCATACGTAACTATTGCCAGACTCAGGAAAGTCTCCAGGCTGAGCCGTGAAGACGGATATGAACTGGCGCAGAACGATGACGTGAAATCGCCTTTCAGTTTTGGAAAGACCATATTCATGGGACGCGTGTCTTCTGACAGCGAGCGCAGGCAGATGTTGAGCCACGAAATCAGCCACATCGGCCACCGCCACACGCAGGAAAAGCTGCTGATGTCTGCCATACGCTCATTCCTGTGGTTCAACCCGTTTGCCTGGCTTCAGGAAAGGCATCTTGAGGAAGTTCAGGAATGGCAGGCCGATGCCGATGCCCTTGCCCATGGATTCGATGTTGACGATTACCGCAACACCATACTGAAAACCCTTCTGGGAGTGAATCCGGCTGCGACATCGGGCCTTAACAGCTCATTCACAAAGAAACGCATGCAGCAAATGAGAACAGAAGAAAACCATGGACATGCCGCGGTGGTGTCACTTACCACAATTGCCCTGACAGCAGTCTGCTTCTGCCTGTTCAGTCTCAAGGTTCAGGCCAGACCGGCTGAAGACGGCAAGCTTATGACCGGAAGTCCGGCACCGGCTGTCCAGAAAAGGAGGTTCCCCTATACCAAACCTGTCATTTTTGCCACAAGCGGTTTTGACGCCGGTGATTATGTACCCGACAACATTGTCTGCGGGTATGTGATAACAGACCCGTACAACAACCCCTTATGTGGAATGTTTCTTGTAAAGGAAGGCGGTAACTTCAGCATGATGTTCAAGAAGGCCGGCAAGACAGAAACCATAGGTATTGAGGCCGATATGGCCGACAAGCTTGCATCGTCACTGAACGGCAACATTGCAAATGCCGCAGTTCCCGATGAAGCTGTCTTTTATGAAGGCAATCTTGGCTACGCGATAGTTCCGGGCAAGTCGGCTTCATGCTGGACAGATATTCTTGATGAAATACCGGATGAAATCTGGTGGAATGAATCCCTCAGGTTTGAGATTTCAAAACTTGAAAGCAAACCGGAAATGCCGTACGTGGAGATTGTACCGGAATTCCCAGGTGGAGATCTGGCTTTGTTGAATTATCTGAAAGCAAACCTGAAATATCCCAAGGAAGCAATAGATAAAGGTCTGCAGGGAAGGGTGTTGGTTCGTTTCACGGTTGAAACGGACGGAAGCATAACAGGATCCGAAGTCGTTAAGCCGGTTCATGCTTTGTTGGATAAGGAAGCGCTGAGACTGATTGACGGTATGCCCGGATGGATACCCGGAAAAAACAGCGATGGCGAACTTGTAAGCATGCAGTACACTGTACCTGTGAATTTCCGTTTGGATCAGGTTCCACAGGTATTGGATTCTGCTGCTACCGGACCAGCCGGGTTGAAAGCCGGAGACATGAT
>JAKSIQ010000067.1 GCA_024398755.1 Bacteroidaceae bacterium
ACGACAAGTGCCCCACAGATATCTGTAGGGCACTTTTTCGCGGTGTGTATGGGACTCGAACCCATGACCTCCGCCGTGACAGGGCGGCATTCTAACCAGCTGAACTAACACACCGTATTTTAGAGAACGTGCTATCGTTTCCCGATTGCGAGCGCAAAGGTAGGATGTTTTTTTGTTTCTGCAAACGTATGGCGCTATTTTTTTAGAGTATTTTTTGCAAAATGACTACATCCTTGTAGCCGTCAGTAACGTGAAGCCAATCTTTCAGCATTCCAGCCTGTTCAAAACCAGCTGAATGGAAAAGTTTGAGGCTGGCTTCGTTGTCGGCAGGAACATAGGCGAACAACTGGTGCAGATGAACCATATCTTTGGCATAACTGCACAGTTTCGCAAGTGCTGCCGATGCGACGCCTTCACCTCGGTACTGTTCCAGAATTGCTATACCGACTTCGGCCCTGTCATTGTACGGATCGATGTCTGTCAAGTCAATGCAGCCAATTGGTATGCTTGGTGCCAGAGAGTGAATCACGAAGCGGATCTGACGGTCAGTGTACAAATCGTGCGATGATTCGACAATATATCTTTCCAGCTGATGTCTTGAATAGGGGATCACATTGCTTGATACGCCCCACATGTCCGTATCGTTTTCAAGGGCGAACAGCATGTCTATATCGCTCGGTTCCGGAGCACGCAGAATAATCTGTTTCCCGTTTTCTGTTTCAATTATCTTCATAATAATATTTCATCTTCAGTTACAAGACGATTGGTGTCAGGATAATATAAACCAGTTCCGATATGCTTACCGGATTCATGTGTTGTCTGCATCCAGTTGAGAACTGTTTCATAATCATATACCGATGTGTCAAATATTACAACCTTGCTTCCTTCAAGCAGCGACTCGTCAACAGATGGTTGCCCACACCCTTCAACGAATGATGCGCTGCACATGTGTCTGCTTGAAGAAACCAGAGACTGTGCTTTGGCGAAATTCTCTTTTTTCCCGACAAAAAGACAAGGTGCTTTCTCCAATGTCAGTTTTCTGCGTCCGGCAAGCAGGTTCTGCCCTACAAATGTAAACAACTTACGCGACAACACAGCTATTCTTACCAAGAGAGAAAAGGTGTGGCTGTATCGGCCGAAGTGCTTGTCGTAGAAAATAAGCATTGCATCGTAGAACACTTTCGAGTAGCGGTACGATGTCTTGACGGTACTTTCGCCCTTGTAATGGAGAATCGGCGCCGATATGTACCGGTTGGCATAACCTGACTGGAGAATACGGTATGACAGGTCGATGTCCTCGCCGTACATGAAGAACGATTCGTCAAATCCGCCAAGAGAACGGACAAGATCTGTACGCACCATCATGAATGCTCCTGAAATGACTTCAATGTCACAGTCTTCCGATTTGTCATTGAATGTCATGTGGTACTTGGCGAACCTGTGCGATTTTGGGAACAGCCTGCCCAGCCCGGTCATGTGGCAGAAACATACCGATGGTGTCGGGACCGAACGTCGTGATTCAAGAGCGAACTGTCCGTCTGCATACAGCATTCTGACACCGCATGCTCCGGCTTTTGGAGTCCGGTCCAGATAGCTGATACATTGTGGAATAGTATTCTCCGCAACTACAGTGTCCGGATTCAGGAACAGTGTATATGGACTGTCTACCAAATCCAGGGCCATGTTGTTGGCCTTACCGAAACCAAGATTGCTGTTGTTCGCAATAACCGTAATTCCATTAAAACGTTCCCGCAGAAATTCAACAGATCCATCGGCGGAGTTGTTGTCAACGACAATAATCTGAGCTTCAGGCACAGAACGCAGCACTGAAACTATGCACTGCTCAATGTAGTACCTGACCCTATAACTGACTATTATTACGCTGACCGGTGACATGACGCTTATTCGTAATAGCCTATCTCTTCTTCAATGGCACCTTTCGTGGGTAATGCGAACAAAGAACATATGGCTCCAATGGCAGCTACATACAGCCCTATGGTGTCATTTATCAGATAATACAGAATGATTCCGAATACAATGACAATGAAAAACGCTCCAATGCGCAGCATAGAGCAGGTCATGTATATCCTGTAAATCTTCATTTCCGGATAGTCCTTCCCGTCAAGCTTGTCAACCATTTTCTTGAAGCCGCGCAACGACAGCGGAATAAGAGCCAGTGCCATGACCACACCCATAATCTGAAGTATATATATGGTGCCGGCATCCGTAATGCATCCCTTTGGAAGGGCTCCATACTCAAACAAAAGCGCTGCCACTCCGGCATCAACATAACATGAAAGCCATGCGGCCATCAGTATCAATGACATTCTTTTCGTATCCATATATAGTCAAGTAAAAGGAGTTCTGTCCAGAATTGACCGTCCGAGAGTAAGTTCATCGGCGTATTCCAGATTGTTTCCAACAGTTACACCGCGGGATATCACACTGACTTTGACTCCAAGAGGAGCAAGTTTCCTCGAAATGAAGAAATTTGTGGTGTCGCCTTCCATTGTAGGACTGAGGGCCAGAATGACCTCGTTTACGCCACCGTCCGCCACGCGTTCCACAAGGCTGGCAATTTCAAGATTCTGCGGACCGATGCCATCGACCGGTGAAATGACTCCACCCAGAACATGGTACAATCCGCTATATTGCATTGTGTTTTCAATAGCCAGTACATCCTGTACGTTTTCAACAACGCATATCATGCTGTTGTCACGTTTCGGGTTGGCGCATATCTCACATATATCGCTGTCAGAAATGTTGTGACAGCACTGGCAGTATCGTATATCCTGTTTCAACGTGGAAAAGACACGCCCGAATTGCGACACTTCCTGCTCCGGTCTGGACAGCATGTGCAATACCAGACGCAATGCTGTCTTGCGTCCTATTCCCGGAAGTTGTGCGAATTCATTTACCGCACGCTCCAGAGCGACCGAAGGATACTGTCTGTCCATTTGAGAGTACAAAATTAACGTTTTGTGTCTGGAAATTCATATTTTTGCAGTCAAAATACGCTCCCAGGTGGAAATACGCAAATCGCAATTTGTAATCAGCAACAGCCGGCTTGACAAATGCCCGGTTCACAATCGTCCCGAGTACGCCTTCATAGGGCGTTCCAACGTGGGTAAATCCAGTCTCATCAATATGCTGACCGGGCACAAGGGGCTGGCTATGACATCGGCCAAACCTGGAAAAACATTACTCATAAACCACTTCATAGTCAATGATGACTGGTATCTGGTTGATTTGCCGGGATACGGTTTCGCTCAGCGCGGCAATGCTCAGAGAGATCAGCTGAAATGCATGATTGAAGATTATATTCTTGAGCGTGAGCAGCTTACCAGTCTGTTCGTCCTGATAGACTCAAGACTTGAGCCACAAAAAATTGACCTTGAATTCATTGAGTGGCTTGGCGAAAACCAGATTCCCTTCGGAATAATATTCACCAAGGCCGATAAACTTGGGCATGGGGGGCTTGTTGCGAATGTAAACCGTTTTCTTGAAAAGCTGTCGGAACAGTGGGAGGAGCTGCCTCCTCATTTCATCACATCGTCAAAGGACAGAAGCGGCAGGGATGACGTTTTGGACTATATCGACAATATAAACAAGTCTCTGAAAGAAATGTAAACCAAAAAACATTTCAGATTCTTTGTCATAATTTCCAATCTCATTATATTTGCATCGCTTTCAAAGGGGAAACAGCCGCTACTGCCAGTTCATGGTCAGTTCAGCGTCTCTCTAAAGCACAATTCAATCTGAAATTCATTCATTTACTTTATTCCTGTCCCAGTGGAGCATCCGCTCTCTGATTGCGACTGCTTTGTGCATTGGATGGCAGGCAACTTTTTCAAATGTATCATATTCTGCAATTGAAGGACAAAAGCCTGGAAGAGCTTCAGGAAATTGCCCAAAAGATGGAAATCAAGGACATCAAGTCACTTGATAAGAACAATCTCATTTATGCTATCATTGACAGGCAGTCAGAACTTCCTGTAGTAAAGGACAAACCGGCAGAGCGCCAGCTGAGACCAAGAAAAAAGGACGCAAGACCTAAGGCCGATGCCGCTCCGGCAGAATCGCAGGCACAGCCCGTTTCTGAAGTCAAGATACAGGACGAGGCCAAATCTGAAGTTCACAATGAGTCTGCCGCTCAGGAAACCACTACTCAGAAAACTGGTGGACGACGTGGACGCAAGCCTGCCGGAAACAAGGCCGAGAGCAAACAGGCACGCGAACAGAAGACTGAACAGCCAGAGCAGACTGAGCCGAAAGTTCAGCAGCCCGAAGTGAAAGAAGAGGCAGCCAAGGCTGATGAAACCTCAGTGCAGAATGCCGAAGAGAATCAGCCCAAACAGCCACGCCGCAAGAACAGACGTTCAAAGAATAATGAAAAAGCCGTTCCACTGCCTGAACTGGAAGATCAGCAGCAGGACGAAGTTATGGAAGAACTGCCGGTTGTCAGTGAACCCACTGAAGCATCGGCTGAATCGGTTACCGTCTCTGACAATTCCGATTCTCAGGAACAGACGGAGCCGCAGGCAGATGAGCAGAAACATGGTCAGCAGCATCAGAATGATCGCCAGAATCGCCGTCAGAATCAGCAGAACGGAGGACAGAATCAGAACGGGGGGCAAAACCAGCAGCCACGTCGTCCTCAGGAACCTGTTTACGATTTCGGCGATGTTCTGAAAGGTGAAGGCGTGCTTGAAATCATGCCTGACAACTATGGGTTCCTTCGTTCGTCTGACTACAATTACCTGGCTTCACCCGATGACATATACGTATCCCAGAACCAGATAAAGTTGCTTGGTCTGAAGACTGGCGATGTTGTTGAAGGTGTCATACGTCCGCCACGCGAAGGAGAAAAGTTCTTCCCGCTTGTCAAGGTCAACAAAGTGAACGGTCTGGAACCGTCGGTTGCCCGCGACAGGGTTCCGTTCGAGCATCTTACTCCGCTGTTCCCTGACAGCAAGTTCACTCTGTGCAGCGGCAAGAACGACAATATGTCGGCCCGTGTGGTTGATATGTTCGCGCCTATTGGCAAAGGCCAGCGCGCTCTGATAGTCGCACAGCCAAAGACAGGTAAGACAATGCTGCTCAAGGATATTGCAAACTCAATTGCCGCAAATCATCCGGAAGCATACATGATAATGCTGCTTATTGACGAACGTCCTGAAGAAGTGACCGACATGGCACGCAGCGTAAAGGCCGAAGTCATAGCATCGACCTTTGACGAACCTGCCGAGCATCATGTCAAGATTGCAAGCATAGTCATTGAAAAGGCAAAACGCATGGTCGAGTGCGGCCACGATGTGGTCATCTTCCTTGACTCCATAACACGTCTGGCACGTGCGTACAACACGGTCGCTCCGGCATCGGGCAAGGTCCTTTCGGGTGGTGTCGATGCCAACGCCCTGCACAAGCCAAAGCGTTTCTTCGGTGCAGCCCGCAACATTGAAGGTGGAGGTTCGCTTACCATCGTTGCAACAGCCCTTATCGATACCGGCTCCAAGATGGACGAAGTCATTTTTGAGGAATTCAAGGGTACCGGTAATATGGAACTGCAGCTTGACCGCAACCTGAGCAACAAGCGTATATTCCCGGCCGTGAACATTGTGGCATCAAGCACCCGTCGCGACGACCTGCTGCTTGACCAGACCACTCTGGACCGCATGTGGATTCTGCGCAAGTACCTTAGCGACATGAATCCTATCGAAGCAATGGAATTCGTCAAGTCACGTCTTGAAACCACTCAGGACAATGCTGAATTCCTGGCCAGCATGAACTCATAATCCGCAAACAGGATACAAACGAAAAGAGGGACCGCATGTGATTGATGCGGTCCCTCTTTTAATTTCAGTCTGTCAATCAGTTCGGGTTGTCTGCCTTGTACTGTTCCCAGAAGTCAATCTTTGCCTGATAGAAGGCTTTGACATCGTCCCAACGGTAGAACGGACGCATTTCCTGACCTTTGTCGTTCCTGTAGAACGGAACTTCTTCAGGCAGTGTTGCCTCTTCCTCGTTCATAAGGAACTTGACAATGACATTGTTCTTCTTGTCACGGAAGAAAATCCACTGTACGTTTCCACCCATGTGGGCGTTGTTGTATGCGGTCCAATGCTGTGCCACTTCCTCAAGATTGTCGGTGCTGTAGCCGCTTTCGTTCAGGCAGAGCAGCGAGAAGAATGACATGAGCGTGGTTTCATGGCCGTAGCGCAGGTAAACGCTGACATTGTCACCGTCAACTGCCTTTTGGGCATTGTCAAGGAAGTTCTGCAGAGTGACGCAGTGACCGTATGCCACGACATTGTCGGTAAGAGGAGTGAATGCTGACTGTGAATACCATCGCATGTTGTTAATGAGGAACAGGTCATACCACTCGTCATAGGTGAACACATCGTTGAGGTCAACACCCGGATCGGAACCCTGTACGGCCGATGCCAGATCGTACAATGCGGAATACAGAGTACCTGACTGGTCGCGTCCGCCGTTGGCTCCGGTAATGTAACCGGGATCGGTGAACAGAGCTGCCATAAGACGCTCAGGATGAGTGTGCTTTTTGTTGAATTCCTGGACTGCGGAGTTTATCTTGCGCTTGTGGCTCGACACGGCCTTGTCTTCAGTGTACATGTACGGTTCGTCATAATTGCTTGAATTGTAATCAAGCTTCATATCCGGACGCATTCTCAGTATTTCCATAAGTGCAGAATACTCACTGACAAGCACACGGTGCGATGTGGTTGAACGTGCAACAACAACCTTGTCCTTGGTGAACAGTTCCGGGTAGTTCTCAACCATTCGGCGGGCAATGTCACGGTGCTGCTGCTTGCCTTTCTCGGTAAGGTCGCCGGCGCGGTTCTCGGCCTCGGCTCTGATTATTCCCACTCTGCGGAACACATCCTTTCCGAATTCCGTCAGCATACCGGCATCATCGGCCTCTTTCAAAGTATTGTAAGGGCGGTCGTAGTTCGAAGCATTGTCAAGGAAACGTGAACCGTGACGTCCGAAGTGAGTCAGATAGAACGGCTTGAAACCCTTTGGAGCCGGTGTCAGTTTTGCCACTGGTGCCTCGTACTGATACAGCGAACCAGCAAACTTGTCAATGTTCTCACTGTTAATGTCTTCTTTCGGAATGATTTCGGCCTGAAGGGCTGTTACTGCAAGCAGACACGCTGCCGCAATTGCGAATCTTTTCATATCTGTCAATAATTGGTTACCGTTTACTGCGCATAAAGATATGCCATTTTATAATGTTTTCTCCAAAATTTGCCGCCAATTCTTTGTGAAAGAAAAAATATCCATATCTTTGCGCTCGCAATCGGGAAACGATAGCACGTTCTCTAAAATACGGTGTGTTAGTTCAGCTGGTTAGAATGCCGCCCTGTCACGGCGGAGGTCATGGGTTCGAGTCCCATACACACCGCACCAAGTGCTCCACAGATATCTGTGGGGCACTTGTCGTTTCCACACCT
>JAKSIQ010000068.1 GCA_024398755.1 Bacteroidaceae bacterium
TTATACGGAAATTATTTTACGGCGACGTTCGTCGTCTGTTTTGACTGCTTTGGTGACCGCTGCCGTTACTGGCAGAAGTACGGCTTCAAGTAAAATCTTTGCTAAAACCTGGGCAAGGCCGATGCCGACAAGCACATTTGCCGGAAGTCTGCCTATGAACGCGAGCGGTAGGAACACCAGACAGTCGGACAGTTCTCCGACGCAACTTGATATTATTGCCCGCCATGCGAAACCGGTCATATCGGGATGCTTTCTCTTCATTCTTGCAAAAACCCTGTCGTTCATAAAGTCACCGGCTACAAATGCAATCAGTGATGCAGCGGTGATTCTGGGAGTGCTGCCAAGCACGGCCTTGAATGCATCCTGGTTGGCGAATGAATCAGGATAAGGCCAGGCAAGAGTGAGTTCGAATATCAGGACCATGACTATGTTCATGGCAAACGCAATGTAGCACGTGACCCGGCTCCAGCGGTATCCATATACCTCGGAAAAAACATCGGATAGGATGTATGTCAAAGGGAAAAGAATGACAGACCCTACCGTTGCCTGCCCGAATGGCAGACTGATCTGCTTGTTGACAATGATATTGCTCAGCAGCAATGCTATGGTGAAAACAACCGTGAGTGTCAGCTGCAGGAAACTGTAGCTTGAATTGACTATGCTCTTATTTGCCTTATCTTGACCGGTTCTCCTTGCAACTTGTCTTTCATTATTCATATGGAAACATATTCGTCTCACAAAATTAATCCTTTCCGATGGTATTCCAAAAGGATAAGGACCAATCTATTTAGTTCCGGCGTTTGTAAAAAAAACCTGTGCAGTTTCATTCCATTTTAGTCTTTTAGAACAAAGTGTCCAGAGTTACTATATCGTTCAGATGGCTTCTATGCTTGGATTCTGTTACACCGAAAGAAGTTATGAGAGTTACATACACGGAATGAGTGGGTTTGTGTATGTTGGAGTTTCTCAAAGCCTCAATATGCCTGGTAATATCATCCACATCATCTTCTTTCAAAATATATTTTCCTTCCGAGAACTTGATTTCGCAGATATAATCGGCACGTTCAGCAGTTGCCGGAATTACAAGGTCTATCTGAGCCCCAATGCCATCCGGTGTATCTCCGTGCCAGCTGAAAGGCGTAGCATATTCTTTGATTCGGAGGGCATCGGAGAGCTGCGGCGTATGTTCAATGACAAGAAGTTCGAATGTGTTGCCTGCCCACGTGTAGAATGGTTTGCTTCTCTGGACAGAGCGCCACGAAGTAAACTCCGGATTTTCGCAGAAACGCAGATAAAACAACGTAAAGAAGTCCATAAGCTGATAGATGGTCTTTTTGCGCGGGCCACCATAGAGGGTATAACTGCGGATAATGCCGGAGTCTATGAGGTTTTCCAAAACGTCAGAGAAATTGCCGCCTCCTTTCTTGCCCAAGGCTTTGAGGAGGTCTGACCGTGACATTCCGTAGAAAAACTTTCCAAGCTGGCGTATGACATTGATATATACCTCTGATGTCGAGTAGAGCCCTGCATAAACATCCTTGAACTCTTGTCTGGCTTTATCCTTGTTGAAATAAATGGTGTTGATATTGTCTGCCATGGTCCTGTCCGGCCTGAAACGATCCATATAGTAAGGCACACCGCCAATGACCATATATGTAAGAGCAACTTCATACCTGGAAAGGTGGAAGCCCCTCTTTGTCCAATAGCGTTCGCATTCTGCCAGAGTGAAAGGCTTGAGAGGAATGGTTTCAGTAGTTCTTCCATATAAACCACCATATTCCCGGATCACATTGTCAATCATCCAGCTTGTTGCAGATCCACAGACAATGAGGAAGATGTCTTTGCGTTTTCTGGCCCACTGATTCCAGAAGAATCCGAGTTCACTGACGAGTTCGGAGGACTGAGGTCCTGCCAGCCAAGGCAATTCATCTATGAAGATTACCTTACGACGAGCACGTTTGCTCAGTAGCAACTTCTTAAGCAGATTCATTGCGTCCAGCCAGTTTGTCGGAGAGGGATTTCCTTCTTGCGGCAGACCATATTCCAGCAGGCTGCTATAAAAATGGCGCAATTGCTGCTGACGATACGATTCCAGTTTCTCAGCATCGTCCTTATCAACCTTGATGTATAATCCTACCGTCATAAAGGTAAATTTATTCTCAAGGGCTTCTTCTATCAAGAAAGATTTGCCGATACGTCGCCGCCCATACACTGCCAGAAATTCCGACCTGTCTGATTCATAGAGCCTTGATATTGTCGCGAGTTCTTCTTCTCTTCCGATAACTGTTGATGGGTTCATCTTTATTGTAATTTGCTGATACAAAAATAATAATAAGAATTCAACCCTAATAGAAATTCGGCCAAAACAAGTAAAAAAATCCCATTTTGGCCGAATTTCTAGACGAGATTACGCTCAGCTTATTATTCACTACTGAGATTTCTCAGTATTCTAAAAACATATGTTTGGACAAATGAATGGCAAAAATTGACACACATAACGTCGCAAGCAGCACTATCACTCATACAAGGGTGAGGTCGGCAAGGACTCAGAATCCGAAACCTCCGAAACCACCCATTCCGCCTCCTCCAAAGTTCACGTTGGCTGTGTGCTGGGCCTGAACGGGTTTGCCATCCTGTTCTGCAGGTGTCCAGTCAGGCATTATCATAACGGTACGAAGAGCTTCCTTATCCATAATGAATACGTCGGAACTCTTGCTTATTGTCGGGTTGATAATGGCTCCGTCGGTATCGACTGTGAATGAAACGGTAACGTTGCCCTTGACCTTGGAGTCTTCAAGAGATTTCGGGTAGTTGGTATTCCTGCCGATGAACTGCTGCATCTGCCAGTTGCCGCCGGGGAATGTTGCCTGTGGGCCTACCGGTCCTTGTGGTGCACCGCCACCCATGCCAGGGAATCCGCCACCGAAACCAGGGAATCCGCCACCGAAACCTCCCATACCAGGGAATCCTCCTTGCTGTTCCTGCTCGGTCTGGGCTTCAGGATCCGGCATCGGGTCTATGCGCATTGGAACACCCATACTGAGTACGGCTTGCAGTGAGTCAATGAACGGTGTGTAGTCTGGAAATTCAAGGTCTGATTTGAGCAGTGTCTGATACCATTTTCTTGCGGCCAATAAGGCTGTGGTGTCCTGCGCCATGCGCCATTTGCCGAGATTGTATGTGCCAAGCCACATCTGTGCGTCAAGAACTTCAGTCTCTTTGTCATTTACATTACTGACTCCAGGGTAGCTTTCAAGCAATTTGATTGCGCCGTCAACATAAGCCAGCTCTTTCTTATATCGTCCATATTCATAGTAGAAACGCGCTGTCATGATGGTAGCGCTGTTCTTACCGCCTTTTATTGCCCGTTTCAGCCATTTTGTGCCCTGTGAAAAATAGCTGTCATTGGAAGGCTTCTGTGCCCATGAAATGAAATAATAGCTGCCAAGGTCATACTGGGCCGATGCGTTTTCTCTTTTTGCTGCATCGTTCAAAAGGCTGAGGCCCATTGTGATATCCAGTTTGACATTCTGGCCGGACATCAGTTCCACGGCCAGTTGGTCCATAGCTTCAAGATCTCCTTTTACGACAGATTTTTTCAACTTCTCAATAGCCTGTTTCTTGGCTGGATTGGTTACCTCGACCTTCGCCATTTCGGTTTTGAGCGAGTCCGAATTCACACTTTGCGCGTTGATACCTGATGTAAGGAGCAACAGGATAGCTGCTGATATCAGTCCTTTGTTCATAATAGGTCAGTTCAAATTGGTTATGCGGTACAAATATAAAAAAATAAAGCTGCAGAATTCCATCTGCAGCTTTATTAAAAATATTGTCTGGAAATTTTATTCCTGAGCAGCTTTGAATGCTTCCTTTTCCTTCTGGCTCTTCTTCATGACGATGAATGCTGTAGGAGCGGCGATGAACAATGAAGAGCATGTGCCGAATACAACACCCAGAATCATGGCGAATGAGAAGCTGCGTATGCTGTCTCCGCCGAGGAAGAAGATGGCAAGCAATACAATCAAGGTACTTACTGAAGTATTGATTGTACGGGCCAGTGTGGTGTTCAAGGCATCGTTGAACAACTGCTTGCGTTCGCGCTTAGGATAGAGGCCTGTATATTCACGGATACGGTCAAAGATAACCACCTTATCATTGATTGAGTAACCGATAGCGGTCAGGACTGCACCTATGAATGTCTGGTCAATTTCCAGTGAGAACGGCATCCAACCCCAGCATACCGAATACATGCCGATGATGATGAGTGTATCAAAGGCGAGAGCCAGAATGGCACCGACAGAATATGCGACATTGCGGAAACGCAACAGAATGTAAAGGAAGATTGCAATCAAAGCCAGAATCACAGAGATGATGGCACCGCGGGTGATGTCCTCGGCAATTGAAGGACCAACCTTCTGTGAAGATATGATTGAACCACCTTCACGATTTTCGCGGTCAATGAATGTTGCCAGATTAAGGTCAGCGCTGATCTTGCCGGCACCCTTCAGTGATGTGAACAGGAACTCTTCAATTTCTGAATCTATTGTCTCTGAATCTTCGTTGATGCGGTAGTTTGTTGAGATACGGATTGTCTTATGGTCAGTGCCAAGTGCAATGGCCTGCACGTTGCCTTCGTTGATGGAGTTGTCCTCTTCAATGGCAGCGGCCATGATGTCGCGGATCTCTTCCGGCTCAACCGGCTGTTCGAACTGAACCACGAAGTTGCGGCCACCGGTAAAGTCGATACTCTTGCTGAGACCACGTGTTGCAAGGAATCCGATGAGGATTACTGCAGCTGCTCCCCAGATGACGAATGACTTTCTGGCGCTTTCCATGAATTTGACCTTGGTATTCTTCATGAGGTTCTTTGAGAACTTGGTGGTGAAAGCAAGGTCCTGCATCTTGCCCTTTCCAAGGAAGTGCTCGTAAACTATACGAGTCAGGAACACTGCGGTGAAGAATGAGCAGATGATACCGATAATCAGGGTCGTTGCGAATCCGCGGATAGGACCTGTACCGAAGTAGAACAGGATTATACCGGTAATGATAGAAGTGAAGTTCGAGTCGAAGATTGCGCTGAATGCGTTCTTGTAACCGTCAGCCAGAGCTGATGCTACAGTCTTGCCGGCTGCAAGTTCTTCCTTGGTGCGCTCATAGATGAGCACGTTGGCATCGACTGCCATACCCAGGGTAAGTACGATACCTGCTATACCTGACATTGTCAGAGCTGCCTGGAATGATGTGAGAATACCCAGTGTGAAGAAGAAGTTGCACAGCAGGGCGCCGTTTGCAATCATGCCCGGAACGAATCCGTAGATGACGCACATGTATATCATCAGGATGATGAAGGCGATGATGAACGATGTGAATCCCTTCTGGATTGACTCCTGGCCGAGAGACGGACCTACAATGTCTTCCTGAACAATCTTTGCAGGAGCAGGCATCTTACCTGACTTGAGGACGTTTGCAAGGTCCTGGGTGTCTTCAACGGTGAAGTTGCCGGTAATCTGCGAGTTGCCGCCGGTAATTTCGCCATTGACGTTAGGAGCACTGTAAACATAGCCGTCAAGTACAATGGCTATGCAGCGGTTCACGTTCTGGCCTGTAATGTTGGCCCACTTGCGTGCACCTTCGGTGTTCATTGTCATGCTTACGCTCGGGCGTCCGAAATTGTCAAAGTCAGCCTTTGAATCTGAAACGGCATCACCATTAAGAGCTGCCTTGTCGTTCTTGCCGCTGGTCTTGAGTGCATAGAGTTCAAACCACTGGCCGCCTTCGTCCATGGCCTTTACGCCCCACATGAACTTGAGGTCGCGAGGGAACAGGGACTTGATTTCCGGCTGTGCCAGCATGGCGTTGACCTTTGCTGTGTCAGAATAGTGGCTGATGCCGGCAATGCAACCTGAATATGGTGAAGGCTGGAGGAGTGCGAACAGAGGATTGGTCTTCATGAGAGCGGCCTTCTGCTGTGCCATTGTTGCCTGATCGCTTTCACCTGCATTTGACAGAATCTGTGCGGCGAGGTCTGATTCAAGTTCTGTAGAATCTGATTCTGATTCTGTCGAAGCGACTGCATCATCGGACGGCTCCTGGGTATCTTCCATAGAAACGCGCAGGCGGCTGTCTGCTGCGCTGAGAATATCCTGGATTTCTTCAATCTTGTATGTCTCCCAGAATTCAAGATTGGCTGAGCCCTGAAGCAGTTTGCGGACACGCTCCGGCTCCTTGATGCCTGGAAGCTCTACCATGATGCGGCCCTGCTTGCCTGCCAGTTCCTGAATGTTCGGCTGGGCTACACCGAAACGGTCAATACGTGTGCGCAGTACGTTGAATGCGTTTGCTACGGCTGCGTTAACCTGCTCTTTCAGAACTGCTGTGACTTCTTCGTCGGTGCTGTTGGCATTGATGAGTTCCTTGAGGTTCGAAGTGGCAAAGAACGAACTCATTGTTGCATTCGGGTTGACCTTTTTGAGCTCAGTGTAGAAAATGTCCACGAAATTGTCCTGGCTGGCAATTGCAACCTTGCGGGCTTCTGCCATTGCGCTGGTGAAATCGGGATCGGTCGAGTTGCCTGAAAGTGAATTTACGACATCGGGAATGGAAACCTCAAGAATCACGTTCATTCCGCCCTTAAGGTCAAGACCAAGACCGATCTGCATTTCACGGCACTCACGGAATGAGTAAATTCCAAGCCATACCTTCTGGTTCATTACAGAGTCAAGATAGGCCTGTTCGTCCTGGCTCTGTGCAGCAGCTTT
>JAKSIQ010000069.1 GCA_024398755.1 Bacteroidaceae bacterium
AAGATGAACATTGTAACAAAAGAATTCCAGCTGCCTGATGGCAGAACCATCAAGCTGGAGACCGGGAAACTGGCCAAGCAAGCCGATGGAGCCGTAATGCTGACTTGTGGCAAAACTATGCTCCTGGCCACTGTATGCGCCGCAAAAGATGCAGTTCCCGGAACCGATTTCATGCCGCTTCAGGTAGAGTACAGAGAAAAGTATGCCTCAATAGGCCGTTTCCCCGGTGGTTTCACCAAACGTGAAGGACGTCCTTCTGACTACGAAATCCTGACCTGCCGCCTTGTTGACCGTGCACTGCGCCCGCTGTTCCCGGACAACTACCATGCAGAAGTATTCGTAAACATCATACTGTTCAGTGCCGATGGCGAACAGATGCCTGACGCTCTTGCAGGACTTGCAGCAAGTGCTGCTCTTGCAGTATCGGACATTCCTTTCGGAGGTCCTATCTCGGAAGTCCGCGTAGCCCGCATCAACGGCGAATACGTGATTGACCCGACTTTCAAGCAGCTTGAAGAGGCCGATATGGACGTCATGGTTGCTGCTACCTATGACAACATCATGATGGTTGAAGGCGAAATGAAGGAAGTCAGCGAGGCTGACCTGCTTGGCGCCATGAAGGCCGCTCACGAGGAAATCAAGAAGCACTGCAAGGTCCAGATGGAACTGACAGAAGAAGTCGGCAAGACCGTGAAGCGCGAATACTGCCACGAAGTCAACGACGAAGACCTCCGTGCCGACCTGAAGAAAGTCACATATCCTCTGGCATACGATGTTACAAAGCAGGCTCTCGAAAAGCATGCACGTGCCGAGGCTTTTGAAAAGATTGCCCAGGACTACAAGGATGCATACGCTGCAGCTCATACCGAACTCAGCGAGGACGAACTTGCTGAAAAGAACGCACTCATTGACCGTTACTTCATGGATGTAGAGCGTGACGCAATGCGCCGCTGCATCCTTGACGAAGGCATACGTCTCGATGGCCGCAAGACCACCGATATCCGCCCCATCTGGTGCGAGGTAGGCTATCTGCCCGGCCCTCACGGCTCATCAATCTTCACACGTGGCGAAACCCAGTCACTGTGCTCGGTAACCCTTGGCACAAAGGACGACGAGAAGATGGTCGACGATGTTCTGGACCAGCACGACGAGCGTTTCCTGCTGCACTACAACTTCCCTCCGTTCTGTACGGGTGAAGCCAAGGCACAGCGTAGCACAGGCCGTCGTGAAATTGGACACGGACATCTGGCATGGCGCGCCCTGAAGGGTCAGATTCCTGCCGATTATCCTTATACCGTACGCGTCGTATCTGATATTCTTGAATCAAACGGTTCATCATCAATGGCAACAGTATGTGCAGGAACACTTGCCCTTATGGATGCCGGCGTAAAGATCAGCAACCCTGTATCAGGTATTGCAATGGGTCTTATCAAGAACCCGGGTGAAAGCAAGTACGCTGTCCTGTCAGATATCCTTGGTGACGAGGACCATCTGGGCGATATGGACTTCAAGACCACCGGTACCATCAAGGGTCTTACTGCAACCCAGATGGATATCAAGTGTGACGGTCTGTCATACGACATACTCGAGAAGGCTCTGGCACAGGCCAAGGCCGGCCGTGAGCACATTCTTGGCAAGATTCTTGAAACAATTCCTGAGCCAAGGACAGACCTCAAACCGCATGCTCCAAGAATTGAATCCCTGACCATTCCGAAGGAATTCATCGGCGCTGTAATAGGCCCGGGCGGAAAGATTATTCAGGGTATGCAGGAAGAGACCGGTGCAAGCATCAACATCGAGGAAGTTGACGGTGTAGGCAAGATACAGATTGCCGCTTCAAACCGTGACAGCATCGATGCCGCTCTTGCAAAGATCCGTGCCATTGTGGCTGTTCCTGAAGTTGGTGAAGTTTATGACGGCAAGGTCCGTTCAGTAATGCCTTACGGCCTGTTCGTTGAGTTCATGCCAGGTAAGGACGGTCTGCTTCACATCAGTGAGATTGACTGGAAGCGTTACGAGACAATCGAGGAAACCGGTATCAAGGAAGGTGACAAGATTCAGGTGAAGCTGATAGATATTGACCCGAAGACCGGCAAGTTCAAACTGTCACGTCGTGCTCTTCTTGAAAAGCCGGAAGGCTACGAGGAACGTCCTGCACGCCAGCCACGTCAGGATCGTGGTGACCGTCCTCAGCGCGGTGAACGTCGTGACGGTCATTCCCGTCATAATGACGACGCCAAGAACAATCCAGCACCTGAAAATAATGAAGAAAAGTAATCTGCTTATTGCGGCAGTAACTTTGATAATGGCAGCCTGTCAACCCCAAGTTGACAGGTTTGCTGTTTCAGGGACTGTTACCGATGCCCAGGACCGCGTTCTTTATCTGGAGAGGATGGGCGTTGACAGGATTCTGACTGTCGATTCGGTCAGACTTGACAATGACGGGGCATTCCGTTTCAGCCAGCCGGCGCCCCAGGGCTGCTTTGAACTGTACCGGCTCAGAATAGGTTCCAGAGCATTGAATTTTGCTGTCGATTCCGTTCAGGAGATAGCGGTGTCAGCTTCACTGTCGGGCATGCAGACCGATTATTCCATTGAAGGTTCCGCATCGTCGGTCGGAATCAGGGAGGCGGTCATTATGCACAGACGTTTTCTGACAGAACTCAAGGAACTTCAGCAACGTTACGCAGGACCGGAGGTGGGGGTTCTTGACCAGCATGTCACGGAACTGCTTGATCTGTTCAAATCCCAGTTGCAGACTGAAATCATTTTCCCGAATCCGGGGGCACCGGCAGCATATTTCTGCCTGTTTCTCAGTGTGAACGGACAAATGATATTCAATCCAAATGCAAACCGCCAGGACGCAAAGACCTATGCGGCTGTCGCATCAAGTATGGACATGTTGTATCCGGAATCGGACCGTACTATGCACCTGCACAATCTGGCACTGAAAGCAATGGCAAGGACATCGTCCCCCAAACAGGTAACCCAGGAACAGATAGACTGGCTTAAAAGCGTAATAGTTGAGACAGGGCTGATAGATATTGAACTGCCTGACAATACCGGCAGGATGCAAAAGTTGAGCGACCTCAAGGGAAAGGTTGTGCTGCTTGACATGACGGCATATAAAACAGACTTTTCGGCCAATTACAATCTGGCATTGCGTCAGCTTTATGACAAGTTCGCTGATCGTGGATTTGAGATTTATCAGGTGTCGTTTGACGAAGACGAAAACTTCTGGATAAATGCTTCGCAGTCTATCCCATGGGTATCAGTGTATGATGAACGGAGTCTGAAATCTGATATTCTGAGTCTTTATAACGTTGATCAGCTTCCGGTTGCTTTTATCATTGACAGGAACGGAGACGTGGTTGAACGCCCGGACGAACTGTCTGAACTTGACGCGCGTATTGAAGCTCTGCTTTAAGGCCTGGCATGAAAATTCTGCCCTTTTGCCTTGTTTTGATAAAAAATAATCATACCTTTGCATAGAAGACAGATATGATGAAAGGGGTTCCAACATCTATTGAAAGATGTATGTTGGAATCTTTTTTAGTCGCGCTTCTCAAACCTGAGTTTAACAGTTAAATTATTGATATTATGGCATATATGTCAGAAGAAGGCTACAAGAAACTGGTAGCCGAATTACAGTATCTTGAGAGTGTCCGCCGTCCTGAGATAATTCAGCAGATAGCCGAAGCCCGTGATAAGGGTGACCTTTCGGAGAATGCCGAATATGACGCTGCAAAAGAGGCACAAGGCATGCTTGAAGCCAAGATTGCCACTTTGAAAGGCCAGATTGCCGATGCTAAGATCATTGATGAGACAAAGATTGACACATCGACCGTACAGATTCTTACCAAGGTGAAGATGCGTAACACCAAGAATGGTGCCATTGTAGTATATTCAATTGTTCCCGAAAGCGAGGCTGACCTCAAGTCGGGCAAGATTTCAAGCAACACCCCAATAGCCAAGGGCCTTCTGGGTCACAAGGTGGGTGAGGTCGTTGAAATACAGATACCCAGCGGAAAGATAGGATTTGAAATTCTTGAAATCTCATTGTAATACACTCAAAAAGTTCCGGTCATGACAATTTTCAGCAGAATAATTGCAGGAGAGATTCCCTGCTACAAGATTGCAGAGACAGAGAACTGCTTTGCATTCCTTGACATCAACCCTATGGTAAAGGGGCACGTTCTCTGCATACCTAAGCGTGAGGTTGATTATCTGTTTGACCTTACCGATCAGGAGCTGTGTGACCTGCAGCTTTTTGCCAAAAAGATTGCCGTTGCGCAGAAGAAGGTTTTCGGCTGCGTCAAGGTAGGTCAGGCCGTACTTGGACTTGAAGTGCCGCACGCACACATACACCTTATTCCAATGCAGTCAGAAAAGGATATGCTGTTCAGCAATCCCAAACTCAAACTGACTGACGATGAATTCAAGAAGATTGCAGCCGATATCCAGGCTGCGCTCTGATTACTTTTTGAAATATCTGCCAATTACGGGAAGACTTGCCAACGGCAGGTCTTTCTTTATTATGTAGGCTATGTAGATGCAAATCAGTATGGTATTTGCAATAAGGCTTAACCATGTGGCCAACGGTTTGCATCCAAGGTAGATAATGTATAATGCGGCGGCAAGGAGTACATATCTGCCGATTTCCTTCATGGGGTATGCAATGTATCCCTTGGACTGTCCTATGAAGTATGACATGAGCATGCATGTGCCATAGCCGGCAAACCCGCCCCAGGCGCAGGCCATATAACCGTATTTCGGAACGAATATAACATTGATGGCAATCATTACTGCCGCTCCTGTTGAACTCATCACGGCTCCCCACCAGGTCTCGTCGCTAAGTTTGTACCAGAATGACAGGTTGAAATACACGCCCATAAACAGTTCGGCCATCATCACTATTGGAACTGTGTCCAGCCCCACCCAGTATTCGTGATTGGTTACAAGATACCGGAATACCGGCAGATAGAACATGACGCCCAAAAATGCAAGCAGACCGAAAATGATGAAGTATTTCATGCCCAATGCCAGAGTCTCGGACGAATTCCTGTCTTTCGAGCCTCCAAATACGAACGGCTCGTATGCATATCGGAAAGCTTGTGTCAGCAGGCTCAGTATCATGGCAATCTTGCAGCAGGCTCCGTATATTCCCAACTGGACGCGTCCTTCGTTGCCTGGAACCAGTTTGGGATAGGCCATCTTGTCGAACACCTGATTGAGTATGCCTACAAGCCCAAGTAGCAGGATGGGCCATGCATAAGTCATCATGCGTCCGGCAAGTTTCCTGTCGAACCCGAATGAAATGCCTTTGAGTTCCTTGTGGAAACCGAATGTGACAAGGAAGGTGCAGAGCAGGTTTACAAAGAATATCAGCCCTACGCCGTAGTCATATCTTACATAAATGTCCTGCAGCGCAGGCATGCTGTTGAAAAGCTTTGGCATCAGCCAGAATACGGCCACGTTCAGCAGTACGTTCGGTATTATGAACGCCATTTTCAAGGCCATGAACTTCATTGGGCGGTGCTGCTGCCTGAGTCTGCTGAACATGATAGCCTGAAAAGCGTCGAGCACGCCGATAATGGCAAAGCAGGCCACATATTCCGGATGGTTGGAGTAGTCAAGATAACCGGCTATGGGACCAAGGAAGCAGAACACAAGGGCAAGGAAAACAAGTCCGACGCCACCTGTAAGGCGCAGCGCGGTGCTGTAAACCATATTCTGGTCCTCGTTTTCCTTGTTGGCGAACCTGAAGAATGTGGTTTCCATTCCGAAAGTGAGCAGGACAAACAGCAGTGCCGCCCATGCATACATGTTTGACACAATGCCGTACCCGCCGCTGCGCGGGTCAATGAAATGGGTGTGCAACGGTACCAGCAGGTAATTCAGGAATCGTCCTACTATGCTGCTCAGTCCATAAATTGCCGTGTCTTTGGCCAGCGTGGCCATCTTTCCGTTCGCCATGTCAGAAATCTTATATGTGTTTTCCCAAAATTACACCAACTGATGCTATGTGAAAGTCAATTTTGAGACTTTTTTCAACCTGTTGCGAAAAATTTGTGAAAAGCCTTAATGATATTCCGTCAGAAGCCTTACGTTTGCCATCGAAATGATAAACGGGAGCTGGAGCCGGGTCTGAATGTGACCCGGATTTGGCTCTCGTATTTTTATGTCAGATATGGTTCAGATG
>JAKSIQ010000007.1 GCA_024398755.1 Bacteroidaceae bacterium
ATTCCGCTAAAATTTGGCCATAAATTTGTCTGTCTCGTGATATCCACGAGGATGTACAAACATTTTACGTTCAATTCCAGCATGCAAAACGGGCAAAAATAACAATCGGACAAACAAATTATATTTGTTCATCCGATTGATTATTAGATATTCAAGTCTGCTCCTACCGCTTAGTACTCGTCCTCGTTGAAGAAGAAGTCCTCTTTGGAGGGGTAGTCGGGCCAGATGTCTTCTATGCTTTCGTAAATATCGTCTTCGTCTTCTATTTCCTGAAGGTTCTCTATGACTTCAAGAGGTGCGCCTGAACGAACGGCATAATCTATAAGTTCATCCTTGGTTGCTGGCCAGGGTGCATCTTCAAGCTTTGATGCTAGTTCCAATGTCCAATACATAGCGTAATGCTTTAAGTTGTTTTCAAATGGTTATTGCACTGATGCGCAATTTCAGCGCGCAAAAATATAAAAAAATCAGCATGATAGCTTCTTGCAGACAAAAAATGCAAGTCACTTCCACAAAATTTCATCGGTGTGTGAAACCTGATTGGTTTTTCTGGCAAGAACAAACAGATAGTCTGACAGACGGTTCAGGAAAGCCGCAACATTTTCGGGAACCGATGAATCCTGCTGCAGGCACACCACAAGCCTTTCCGCCCTACGGCAGACGGTTCTTGCCACATGGGTAGCCGATGCTGCCAGACAGCCGCCCGGCAGTATGAAACAGTGATGTTCGGGAAGTCCCTGCTGCAACGCATCTGTCATTGACTCCAGACGTTCAATGTCCTGGGCCGTAACCATACAGACGGCCGGTATTTCAGAAGTGGTGACATCGGTAGCCAGAGAACCGCCTACGCAGAACAGTTTCTGCTGAATCCAACGTATGTTTTCGGACTTTTCAGGGGCCGATGGCATATCAGAAAAAAGGCTTTCAACCATTCCAAGATATGATGAAAGTTCATCGACGGTTCCGTATGCTTCAAGTCTTTTGCATGACTTTGAGACACGCTTGCCTCCAACAAGGCTGGTAGTGCCGTCATCGCCGGTTCTGGTATATATTTTCATAACAGGTAATGCTGTTTGGTTTTGGTCTGATCAAAGAACAGTATTCCCAATTTGCTCAATTGGAAAGTTACTCCAATGCGGGGGTCTTCGATTATGCTTTTCCACCATTCCCTTTTTTCCTTCTTGCCAAGATCTTCAACAACAATAACTGAATCACGGCCCATGGCAGGAATCAGCATAGCTACAGCTTCACGGTAATTCCGGGTATGCGCCACATGCACAAAGTCAATAGTGCTGTTCTGACTGTTAGCATCATCAATAATGTCCTGAAGCGTTTCAAGCACATCGCCTGTCAGATAAGTTATGTTCTTCAGCTTTTTGAGATTGCGGGACACATCCTTGTTTGAGGAATGTTTCTCATCAATAGTGACTACCTGCGACCGGCTGTTCACGCTGGCCAGATAGCCTGTTGAAACGCCGGCACCTGTACCAATTTCAACGATGGAATGGGGATTGAATCTGTTTACAAGACGGAACAACAGTTCGTCACGGCTCTGAGGATACTGCGGCAGCCAGTCGGGGGCTTTCTGCCAGAAAGCATACAGGTCATCGTACGCATAATACGGCAGTTTCTCGTTTATGACGAATTCTATCAGGTCATAAGCCCATGGCGAATGGACGCCAAAACCTTTGCTCGTCAGAAATCTGTTTTCGGTCAGTTGCATTGTATTCTGCTGTTTGGTTTCAAATGCAAATATACATTTTTCCTGGTGGACATGAAAAACAAGGGCCGGTGACTGTTTGTCACCGGCCCCATGTTTTATTTCAAGCTGAAATCAATAGCCAAGGTCAGTAATTGATTCTCCAAGTTCTGAAGCTTCGTTGTTTTCAGCATCGAGCTTGAATACCATGAACTTCTGGCTGTCCTTGGTGTAAGGAGCCCATTCGCCACCTTCCGGACCGTTAGGATCGCTATACTTTGCAAAGTTGGTCCAAGCGGTCAGCATCTTTTCTGACAGATTCCAGTCACCCTCGGTCCAAGGTCTCCAGCAGTGCTGCAGTGACTTGAATACGAACCAGAGGTCTGATGAGTGGAAGGCACCCTTAAGACGCTGTGTAACTTCAGGATGTGAACCATCGTCTGGCAGAGGACGAGCGAATTCATAAGCCCATGCCTTGCTTCCGTTCTTTGAAATTTCTTCACGGTTCAGGCAGAATGCGCCGATGCCGGCTGACATGTTGCCCATATCGTTCAGAGTGTAACCGATCATGTAAGGAACATCGGCCAGCGTACCGTCAAGAGCAGCCTCATCAAAGCTTTCCTTTGATACGTATCCGTCAACGATAGGCATTGCTGTGATGCTTCCCATATTTCCAGTAGCGTTGCTGTAGATTGTGCCGACTGAATACATTACTTCAGTGTCAGCGTTACGCATCTTCTGCAGATTGTCGTAACCGGCCCAGTCCATAACAACCTTGGTGTTGAATTCTGCACGCTGCAGAGAATTCAGACCTTCCGGAGCAGTAGGAGCCTTGTAAGCGGCAAGCTTCGGAGTCTGGTTGCCACCGCCGAATCCGAACATTCCGAATCCGCCAAAGCCGCCCATGCCCATTGCAGGCATACCGGCAGGAGCACCAGCACGTGCACCGGCAGCAGGAGCAGCTGCACCGGCAGCAGGTCTTGGCATACCGCCCATGTTCATGCCGCCCATCATACCCATGCCACCCTGGCCAGGAACGGAAATACCGCCGGCACTCATGATGACAGCCTTGTGGAACAGACCGCGAGCCAGAGGAGATTCACAGATTGTGCGAACTGAACCGCCACCTGCGCTCTGACCGAATATCATTACGTTATTGGGATCGCCACCGAACTGCTCGATGTTCTTCTGAATCCACTTGAGGGCTTCAATCTGGTCAAGGATACCGTAGTTACCTGAAACACCGTTCTCGCTTTCAGCTGAAAGATCCGGATGTGTCATGAAACCGAAAATTCCCAGACGATAGTTGATTGATACAAGAACCACGTCCTTACCTGCCCATTCCTGAGCGTCGAATTCAGGTTCTGAACCCCAACCTTCGCGGTAGCCGCCACCATGAATCCAAAGAGCTACAGCCTTCTTGGCATCGGTCTGGCCAGGATACTTGGTCCATACGTTTGCATACAGGCAATCCTCTGAGAAAGGAGCTTCGTCACCGTAACCCCACTCTGTGTAATAGCCACCCTTATACTGGATGTGCTGGTATGAAGGATGCTCGAAACGGTCAGCCTTCTTAACGCCTTCCCATGGTTCAACCGGCTGCGGAGCCTTCCAACGGTTTTCCTTAATAGGAGCTGCAGCATAAGGAATGCCACGGAATACGAATACTCCCTTTACTTTGTCAGCGCTGACGCCCTGAACCTGACCACCTTCGATAGTCAGTACCGGACTGAGCTTCTCCTGATTGCAGCAGCTTGCCAGAAGAGCAGCAATACCTGCAAAAAACAGAATTCTTTTCATAATTGGTTTATTGATTGGTTAATAAAAAATGTACTGCAATTCATTTGCATTATTACCAAATGTTCTTAATGCGAAAGACAAATGTAGTTCTTTTTATAAATAAGGTGTTTAACTTAGCCAAAAATTTACAAAATATTTAGTCCATATAGTAAAAAGGCAGTACTTTTGCCACGCTGAGACGTCCAGAAGCACATGGTAAAACATGCTTCCGAATCTCAGACTGGTCAGCTCGAATGGTGGAATGGTAGACACGAGGGACTTAAAATCCCTTGGCCTTTATCGGCTGTACGGGTTCGAGTCCCGTTTCGAGCACTTGGAATTTGCAACCAAGGCAATTTTTTCCGCCGCCTTCATTACCGCTAAACCGGCGTTTTCACCAATACAATACATCATTATGAGAAAAACCGTTTTCACCGCAGTTTTTACATTTGCTGCAGCACTTGTTTCGTGTTCCGGACAGGCACCGGAAACCTACACTGAGAACCAGATTCTTGAAGAAGGTGGCCAGGGACCGTACAAGGCCATCATGGTTACCGAGCCATCGCTCGAAGCCCACACCATTTTCCGTCCACAGGATCTGAGCGCATTCGGAAAGAAGAATCCCATGCCAATTCTGGTCTGGGGTAACGGAGCCTGCACCAACTCACCTTGGGAGCATAAGCTTTTCCTGAACGAGATAGCATCGAACGGCATTTTCGTCGTTGCCACCGGCGTTTTTCCGGTAGAAGGACAGGGGCACAGCTACTACGGACCAATGTCGAAATCCGAGCAGCAGATAGAGAGCATTGACTGGGCCATAGCACAGAATTCAGATAAGAACAGCCCCTACTACGGCAAACTGGATGTTGAAAACATTGCTGCCGCAGGAATGTCATGCGGCGGTCTTCAGACTCTGGTCAACAGCGGCGATCCACGACTGAAGACTGTTATGATCTGCAACAGCGGCAGTTTCATCAACCCCGCAGGTGCTGTTCCCGGCATGCCGATGCCATCGAAGGACGATTTGAAGAACATCCACACACCTATCATGTATCTGCTTGGCGGCCCGACCGACATTGCATACGAAAACGGTATGGATGATTTCAGCCGCATTGACCATGTTCCTGCATTTGCAGCCAATTATCCCGTAGGACATAACGGTACATACGCACAGCCTCACGGCGGCGAGTTTGCAGTTGTAGCAACCGCATGGCTGAAATGGCAGCTGATGGGTGACAAGGAAGCCGGCACAATGTTCACAGGCAACCCATGCGGACTGGCTTCACGTCCCGACTGGACAGCCGACAAGAAAATGATTGACTGACGCCGCAGTCCTATACTGAAGCGACGGCATACAAGCATTACAGTCTGTCGTAATGGTCTTTACGCTTGGGATTCATGGGGAACAGCCCTTTTTTGACTCTGAGTTCCTGTTCATAGACTTCTTTTATGCCCCAGAACAGTGAAAAAGCCAACGCTCCCATAATGGTTGCTATTACCTGATTGTCAATAAAAACCGATGAAACGGCACTTGCTATTCCTCCAATAGCCAGCAGGACATTCAGTTTCCGACCCAGATAGTATTCTCCTTTAATAACCAGAGGATGGCAAAGACCGATGATCAGGAATGTTGCTGCACCGACAATAATACCTTGGAAGTGCATTACCGAATCATTTTAAGTTACAGGACCTTGATAAGCTCGACGTCGAAAATCAGTGCGGCGTATGGAGGAATGTCCTGACCGGCACCGCGCTCACCGTAAGCAAGGTTGTAAGGAATGAAGAAACGGTACTTTGAACCTTCGCTCATAAGCTGCACACCCTCGGTCCATCCGCTGATTACCTGACGCAGACCGAAATCGGCCGGTTCGCCGCGGCGGTATGATGAATCAAATACGGTACCGTCAATCAGTGTGCCTTCGTAGTGGCAACGTACGGTATCGCTGGCCTTAGGCTTCTTTCCGGTGCCTTCGGTCAGAACCATGTACTGAAGTCCGCTTGCAGTAACAGTCACACCCGGCTTGCCTGCATTCTCCTTCAGGAACTTTTCGCCTTCTGCCTTGGCGGCCTTACCCTTCTGTGCTGCCTCCTCGTTCTGCTTGCGCTCCAATTCTGCAAAGAACTGGTTCAGAACCTGCTGGGCTTCGCTTGCTGAAACCTTAAGCTGAGCACCGTCAAGAGTGTCCTGCACGGCTACAGCAAAATCCTGTACTGACAGACTGTCCTTGAGACCCATCTGCTTCAACTGCCGGCCAATGTTCATGCCCAGCGAATAACTTACCTTATCCATAATGTAAAATTTAGTCCGCCGCAAAGTTACGAAGAACTCCCAATATACCACCATCCCGCCAATAACATATACGGAAAAAGAGACATTGACATGAAAAGCAATGGCCCCCTGCAAGTAGGCAGGAGGCCATATAAGCGTGACAAGTCGCGTATGCTTTTGCTGAATATGTCAGTCTTTCAGCTTGGCAGCGATGAACTCGCGGTTCAGGCGTGCGATGTTGCTGATGGAGATGCACTTCGGGCACTCAGCCTCGCAGGCACGGGTATTGGTGCAGTTACCGAAGCCCAGTTCGTCCATCTTGGCCAGCATGGCCTTGGCACGGCGGGCAGCCTCAACCTGACCCTGCGGAAGCAGAGCAAGCTGGCTTACCTTGGCACTGACGAACAGCATTGCAGAACCGTTCTTGCAGGCAGCTACGCAAGCACCGCAACCGATGCATGATGCAGCATCCATAGCCAGATCGGCCTTCTCCTTAGAGATAGGAATTGCGTTGGCATCTGGTACTCCACCGGTATTGATTGATACATAACCACCGGCCTGCATGATCTTGTCGTATGCACGACGATCAACCATAAGGTCACGGATTACCGGGAAGCCTGCTGAACGCCAAGGCTCAACGGTAATGGTTTCGCCATCCTTGAAGCGGCGCATGTAAAGCTGACAGGTTGTAGCGCCTGTGGCCGGGCCGTGCGGATGACCGTTGATGTAGAGTGAGCACATACCGCAAATGCCTTCGCGGCAGTCGTGATCGAATACGACAGGCTCTTCGCCTTTGTTGATGAGCTGCTCGTTCAGAATGTCAAGCATCTCGAGGAATGAGGTATCGGTAGGGATATCCTTCATTTCATACACCACGAACTGGCCCTTTTCCTTAGGACCTCTCTGGCGCCATATTTTAAGTTTGAAGCTTATGCAATTTTCCATAATTGTCCTCTTTTTTAGTTCTTATAGTTACGGGTCTGTACCTTGATGTATTCGTAGTTCAGAGGTTCCTTGAGCAGTTCAGGAGCCTTGCCTTCGCCCTGATAGTTCCAGCAGGCAACGTATGAGAACTGGTCGTCGTGACGCAGAGCCTCGCCTTCGGGAGTCTGATGCTCTTCACGGAAATGACCGCCGCATGACTCTTCACGGTTCAGACCGTCGTAAGCCATGAGCTTGCCGATTTCAATGAAGTCAAGCAGACGCAGAGCCTTTTCAAGTTCTACATTCAGTGTCTGTGCATTACCAGGAACGCGCAGGTCTGACCAGAAGGTCTTCTCAACTTCGTCAAGCTTTGCAAGAGCGGTCTTCAGAGATTCCTCCGTGCGGCCCATACCTACGTATTCCCACATGATGTGACCCAGTTCCTTATGGATTGAATCTACAGAACGCTTTCCGTTGATGCCCATAATCTTGGCAATCTTGGCCTTGACGGCATTTTCGGCAGCCTCGAACTCAGGCAGGTCGGTGCTGAAGCGCGGAACCTGGATCTGGTCTGACAGATAGTTCTGGATGGTATACGGAAGTACGAAATAGCCGTCGGCCAAACCCTGCATGAGGGCCGATGCGCCCAGACGGTTGGCTCCGTGGTCTGAGAAGTTGCATTCGCCGATAGCGAACAGGCCCGGTATTGAGGTCTGCAGTTCGTAGTCAACCCAGATACCGCCCATGGTGTAGTGGATGGCCGGGAAGATCATCATCGGGTTCTCGTACGGGTTCACATCGGTGATTTCCTCGTACATATCGAACAGGTTACCGTACTTGTCGGCTACGGCCTGCTTGCCAAGACGCTGGATAGCGTACTTGAAGTCAAGGAATACGGCAAGACCGGTGTTGTTTACGCCGAAGCCCTTGTCGCAACGCTCCTTGGCTGCACGTGAAGCCACGTCACGCGGTACCAGGTTGCCGAATGCAGGATAGCGGCGCTCCAGGTAGAAGTCGCGGTCCTCGTCTGGAATATCGTTAGGATTCAGGGTACCTGCCTGCAGAGCCTTGGCATCTTCAAGTTTCTTAGGAACCCAGATACGGCCGTCGTTACGCAGTGACTCTGACATCAGAGTGAGCTTTGACTGCTTGTCGCCGTGTACAGGAATACAGGTCGGGTGAATCTGTGCGAAAGCAGGGTTGGCGAACCATGCGCCCTTGCGGTAGCACTGCATGGCGGCTGAACCGTTGCTGGCCATGGCGTTGGTTGACAGGAAGTAGGTGTTGCCGTAACCGCCTGTGCCGATAACCACTGCATGAGCTGAGCAGCGCTTGATTTCACCGGTAACCAGGTCACGATAGATGATACCACGTGCACGCTCCTTGCCTTCAGCGTCCTTTATCATTACAAGGTCAAGCATTTCGCAACGTGTGAACAGCTCTACATTGCCCTGCTGTACCTGATAGCTCAGTGCTGAGTAGGCACCCAGAAGCAGCTGCTGTCCGGTTTGACCGCGGGCATAGAACGTACGCGATACCTGAGCACCGCCGAATGAACGGTTGGCCAGGGTTCCGCCGTATTCACGGGCAAACGGAACGCCCTGTGCAACGCACTGGTCTATGATGTTGTTCGATACCTCGGCCAGACGGTAAACGTTGGCTTCACGTGAACGGTAGTCACCGCCCTTGATGGTATCGTAGAACAGACGGTATACTGAGTCACCGTCGTTCTGGTAGTTCTTGGCAGCGTTGATACCGCCCTGTGCAGCGATTGAATGGGCACGGCGCGGTGAATCCTGAATGCAGAAGCACTTTACCTTGAAACCAAGGTCACCGAGGGTGGCGGCAGCACTTGCGCCGGCCAGACCTGAACCTACTACTATGATGTCAAGCTTGCGCTTGTTTGCAGGATTGACAAGTTTCTGATGAGCCTTGTAGTTTGACCATTTTTCAGCCAACGGGCCCTCTGGAATTTTTGAATCTATTGTAGCCATAATTGTATACTGTTTAGAGACTCTTGAAATAGAATGCCAGAACAACGGCAATGAAGCCAAGGATTACAATGGTAACGTAGATGTTGCCAATGACTTTCCAGCGGCAGAACCATGTCTTGCCGTTCCAGCCCAGTGTCTGAAGTGCGCTCCAGAATCCGTGTGACAGATGGAACCACAGTGCTGTCAGCCAGATTATGTACATGATGACGATGTACAGGCTTGAGAAGTTATATTCAATAAGGGCTGCACCGTCGGTCGGGCTGATGGTCTTTCCGTCAATTACAGCACCTGCTGTGCCCATGATTTCCTGAAGCTGCATGTTTGCCCAGAAGTCGGTAAGGTGAAGAACAAGGCCAAGAACAACAATGATACCCAGAACCAGCATGTTCTGTGATGCCCATTCAACATTCTTAGGTCTTTCGGTAACAGCGTACCTCTGTGAACCGCGGGCTTTCAGGTTCTTGATTGTAAGAACGAAAGCGAAAATGAAATGAAGGGCTACCAGGATAGCCAGACCTACTGTTCCAACCAGCGCATACCAGTTGGCTCCAAGAAATTCACACACAGCGTTGTAAGCATCGCCCGAAAACAGAGCCACGCAGTTCATAGCCATGTGGAAAGTCAGGAAAAAGATCAGAGCACCACCTGTGATGCTCATGACCACTTTTCTTCCGATTGATGAATCAGTTAACCACATAAGTTTTGAATTTGTTTGTTATTGAATTGTTTGAATTTGTCCAAAAGTCCGCAAATATACTCATTTCCGTCTGAAAAGGCCCGCACTCACGCGCCCAATTAATAGGTCAGTTATCAAAAATTGCTACATTTGTCCGTTCAAATATCAAACTTATGAAAAAGATTACTGTTACTGTCATGACTGTTATGCTGTCAACAGCCATGTCCATGGCCCAGCAAAGCGCCATTACGAACGCACCCGGAAAAGAATATCCAAAAGTAAACCCTGACAGAAGCGTCACTTTCAGGGTCGATGCCCCATCGGCCAAGTCGGTATCGGTCGATCTGGGCGGCCGGCAGGCCCTGCAGAAGAACAGCGAAGGCGTGTGGGAACTGACCACAAAGCCCATCGACCCGGGATTCCACTATTATTCACTGACCATTGACGGCGCAAGGACGACCGATCCCGGATCGCAGGTATTCTTTGGAAGCGGTCATGAGTCAAGCGGCATCGAGATTCCGGAAGAGTGTATGGGTTACTATCTTGAAAGGGATGTTCCACACGGTGAAGTGCGGATTCAGAAATATGAATCGAAGCTGACAGGCGAAACGCGCGAATGTTACATCTACCTGCCGGCCGGATACAACGAAGGAAACCGGAAGTATCCTGTCCTTTATCTGCTGCATGGTGCCGGCGAAGACCAGACGGGCTGGACAAAGCAGGGTTTCATGAACAACATCATGGACAATCTGATTGACGAAGGATCGGCAGTACCGATGATTGTGGTCATGGACCATGGTGTCGCTACCATTCCAGGCATTCAGAGCGCAAGCATGTTCGATTTCACCGCATACGAGAAAGTGGTCATTGAGGAACTGATTCCGTTCATTGACGGCAATTTCCGCACGCTTACAGACCGTAATCACCGTGCAATTGCAGGTCTGTCACTTGGAGGATTCCAGAGCTTCACCATTGCCATGAACAACCGCAGCCTGTTCGCATGGCTGGGCGGATTCAGCGGCTCAGGCAAGGGCCCCGGCACCACTGCCGACCTCTATGATGACTCGATGAACAGCGATTTCAACCTGATTTTCATAAGCACGGGTACAAAGGAATCGGCCCAGATGTACGCAACTGTGAAGAACTTCCACGACATTCTGGTGAATGCCGGCGTAAAGCACATTTTCTTCCAGTCAACAGGCACCGGTCACGAATGGCTTACATGGAGACGCTCCCTGTACCGCCTTGCGCCCATGCTGTTCAAAACGCCGATGCCTCAGAGCCGGTAATGTCTGAAAGAAGTTCGTTGGCAAGACGGCTGGCACCTATACGGAAATATTCCGGTGAAAGCCATCCGTCGCCAAGAACATTTTTCACAATGGTCCAGTATAACAGGACCTGGCTTGTCTGACGGATGCCGCCTGCTACCTTCACTCCTACTTTTCTGCCGGTTTCAGCGTAATATTCCTTTGCCGCCTGACACATTACGCAGAATGATTTCGGGTCGGCTCCAGGTACTTCCTTACCCGTTGAAGTCTTTATGAAATCGGCTCCGGAATACATGGCAATGATAGCCGCCTTCTTCACGTTTTCCAGCGTTGAAAGCGCAGCTGTTTCCAAAATTACCTTGAGTGTCTTTTCGCCGCAGACAGACTTGATTTCATCAATTTCCATACTTGCATCCTCATAATTGCCGTTCAGAATGAATCCGGGATTCATGACAACGTCAATTTCATCGGCCCCGTCATGCAGAGCAAGACCGGTTTCAGCAACCTTCACTTCAATGAATGTCTGGGCATTCGGGAAACCGCCGGCAACACAACAGGTTCTGACTTTCTCGACTTCAAGAGAATCGTGAACCAGTTTTGCATAGCACGGATATGTGCATACTGATGCTACGCTGGGCATATCCGGGTAGTTGTTGTCAAAGGCGTTGACCTTCTCAACCAGTTTGAGAATGTCGTCTTCACTGTCACCCGGTTTGAGTCTGGTCAGATCTATCACGGAGAACAGCTTTGTGAGTGTTTCCGGATTCATGGCCGATATGCTGTCCTTGGCAGCCTTCTCAAGAATGCTTTCAACCTGTTTTTCGTCAACACTCATATTGTACTTGGCAAAAGCCTCACTACTGCGGCTTACACGTGGCTGGGCAGCCAGTTTTGCATCAAGTTCGCCCATTTCATCAATCATTTCCATATATTTTTGATCGTTATTTATTCCTTGTTTTTGCTGTCCATGACAATTGTTACAGGACCGTCATTCAACAGACTGACCTTCATATCAGCACCAAATATACCCATTTCAACTTTACTGCCCAACTCCTGCTCAAGAGATTTGCAGAAATCCAGATACATGGGCTTTGAGAAATCTCCCTTCGATGCACGTATGTATGAAGGTCTGTTTCCTTTTTTCGTACTGGCCATCAGTGTGAATTGGCTGATTGAAAGAATCTGTCCGCCTACATCCTTGACTGAAAGGTTCATGACTCCCTGTTCATCGTCGAAAATTCTCATTCCAACGATCTTTTTCACAAGCCATTCAATATCCTGTACCGTATCGGAATCCTCTATTCCGACAAGCACAAGAAGACCTTTTCCAATCTCTCCGACCACTGTGCCGTCAACTCTGACATTGGCCTGTGATACACGTTGTATTACTGTTCTCATATCCTGAAATGGTCAAACACAATCTGCGCCTTTGACTTACCTATTGTACGTGCCAGTTCATCGAATGTAGCCGCACTTACACGTTTCACGCTTTTGAAAGTTCTGATAAGAGTCTCTGCAGTAGTCTGACCTATTCCGCTAATTTCCGTAAGCTGACTTGAAATCATGGATTTGCTGCGTTTGTTCTTGTGAAAACTGATGGCTACACGATGAACCTCGTCCTGCATCTGTTCCAACAGTCTGAAAAGTTCACCGTCCGGTTTCACACCTGCCTGAGCACCTGTCCTTGCTGAAATCAGGCCCTCAGTACGATGCCTGGAATTCTTGACCAGGCCGCCAATTTCAAGGCTAATACCCAATGAATCAGCCACTTGCAAGGCTACAGACATTTGCCCCTTACCTCCATCAACCAATACAAGATCAGGCAGTTTTCCGCCTTCTTCTACAGTACGTTTCCATCGGCGTGTAAGCACTTCATGCATTGAAGCGTAATCATCGCCACCGACTCCGCTCTTTATATTGTAAAGTCTGTATTCCTTTTTCAGGGGTTTGCCTCCTTCATATACCACACAAGCTGCTACGGCATTGGTTCCCTGAATATGGGAATTGTCAAAGCATTCTATACGCATTGGCGGTTTTTCCATTCCCAAAAGCGAAGCAAGTTCTCCCAAAAGGCGAACTTTTTTCTGCTCCGGATTCAATTTGTCTGACCGTTTCAACCGATCGGCTCTGTATTGTCTGACATTCAGTTCTGAAAGATCAAGCAGTTTTTTCTTTTCTCCACGCTGCGGAACTGTCCAGAAAATGCCGTTCAATTGGGCAGAAGGCTCAAACGGAACAATGATTTCACGGGCAGTGCTTTTGTAACGGGTCTTCATTTCAACCATACCGAGCAGAAGCACATCTTCAAGGCTTTCATCCATTCTGCGTTTGTATTCGAATGTGAATGCCTGATTTATACAACCGTTGGAAACATGCATGTAATTCAAAAATACAAAACTCTCATCTTCTCCTATGCTGAATACGTCAACATTGTCAAGACTCATGTCAACCACACGGCTCTTTTCAGTGAACGCCTGGATAATATCATATTTTTCTTTAAGTTTCTGGGCTTTCTCAAATTCAAGTTTACCTGCAAGTTCCTTCATCTGCTCTACAAGACTCCGGCTGAGGTCTGCGCTGCGCCCCTTCAGAATTTCTCTGATCTCATTGATTTGACCGATATATTCCTCGTGGCTCTGCTTTCCGATACATGGTGCAAGACATCTGTGGATATGATACTCCAGACATTCGTGATATTTATTGGCATGGATTCCATCGGTGCTTATTGGCAGGCGGCATGTCCTTACATGATATGCTTTCGAAATAAGATCCATAAGCATATTCAAAGTCCCGACATGACTGTACGGACCGAAGTATTCCATACCTTTGGCAGAAGTGTTCCTCACTTTGAACACACGAGGAAACTCTTCCCGTGTAATGCAGATTGAAGGATATGTCTTGTCATCCTTCAGAAGAATGTTGTATCTGGGCTTATACCGTTTTATCAGATTGTTCTCAAGAAGCAATGCATCCCATTCTGTTTCAACCACAAGATATTTCAAATCCCAGATGTGGCTGACAAGCAGCTTGGTCTTTTGAGTCTGACCTTCACGGAGAAAATATGAACTGACCCTTCTTTTCAGATTCTTTGCCTTTCCAACGTATATCACAGTTCCGGTTTCATCAAGATACTGATAGCACCCCGGCTTCTCGGGCAGGTTCTGCACTATAGGCTTGATATGCGTTTCGTATGCTTCGGTGAATCTCATATAAAAACCGTTATTCAGTACTGTGTAACGCAGATTTCAAATTATTGTTTCACGTGGAACATTTCTCGGAATATTCAAAAAAACAACGCCACAAAGGCATTGTCACCTGTTCAGCAGAACAAGAAGGACATTGATATCACTCGGAGAAACACCTGGAATACGGCTGGCCTGTGCCAGAGTCTCAGGGTCGTGTGAAATAAGCTTCTGGCGGCATTCGGTTGAAAGCGACTGCAACGAGGCATAGTCAAAACGCCCTCTTATTCTGATGTCTTCAAGACGTTTCATTTTTGCTGCAATCTGCCTTTCACGATCAATATAACCGCTGTATTTGATTTGAATCTGGGCCGCCTCAACAATTTCATCCCTGCGTTGCGGATCAATTTTGTCAAGTCGGGCATGCAAAGCATTAATATGCGGTGCAAGATTATCAAGAGTAAGCTCTGGGCGCTCTATCAGATCACGTATTTTGCAGCCTTCACGCAAAGGCGCTGTTCCCAATTGCTCGAGAGCAGGATTTATCAATGCCGGTTTTATAGGATATGTACTGGCAAATTCAATGAGTGACGCTATCTCGTCACGTTTGGAGCACATGGCTTCGTATCTGTCTGCTTTTGCAAGTCCGACATTGTACGAACGTTCGGTCAGGCGCAAATCGGCATCGTCCTGACGCAATAGTATTCTATATTCGGCCCTGGACGTAAACATTCTGTATGGTTCGTCCACGCCTTTGGTTATAAGGTCATCAACAAGAACTCCAATATATGATTCGTCACGCCCCAAAGTGAACGGAACCCCGCCATGGCATGAGATATGAGCATTGATACCGGCAAGTATGCCCTGCCCGCCCGCTTCCTCATATCCGGTCGTTCCATTTACCTGACCGGCCATGAAAAGACCGCCAACCACATTCGATTCAAGATTGGCAGACAGTTGTGTCGGATCAAAATAGTCATATTCTATTGCATAGCCGGGACGGTATATGACAAGATCGCGGAACGCAGGTATTTCTTTCAGAGCACGTATCTGAACATCCATCGGCATGGAAGACGAAAAACCGTTCAGATACATTTCTCTGGTTTCAGTTCCTTCCGGCTCCAGAAACAGCTGATGCTGTTCCTTGTCCGGGAATGTGACAAGCTTGGTTTCTATGCTTGGACAATATCTTGGACCGATGCTTTTAATCTGACCGTTGAAAAGCGGTGAATCCGGCAGACCTTTACGCAATTCCTCATGAACGCGTTCATTTGTGAAACATGTCCAGCAGCATAACTGTTCAAGATGCCTCTCGCTACCCATGAAAGAGAAACGATGGAAGTCATTTTCGCCTTCCTGTGGTTCCATGTCTTCAAAATGCACGCTTCGGCTGTCAATTCTGACCGGAGTACCGGTTTTCATTCTGCCGCTGCGTATTCCATGACGCGTTATCGATTCTGTAAGCCCGTACGATGCCGGCTCGGCTGTACGACCGCCAGGAATCTGGCATCGGCCAACATGTATAAGTCCGTTCAAAAAGGTTCCGGCGGTCAGAATAACACATTTGCACTGGAAAACGGCTCCCAACTGTGTTCTGACACCTGTTACATGGCCGTCAGAAACCAGCAGTTCTGTAACCATATCCTGCCAGATATGCAGATTTTCCTGATTCTCAAGAACATTGCGCCATGCCCAAATGAACTTTCCACGGTCACATTGTGCTCTGGGGCTCCACATGGCAGGACCTTTAGACCGGTTCAGAATACGGAACTGTATGGCCGAACGGTCTGTTACAAGACCCATATGTCCGCCCAATGCATCAATTTCGCGGACAATCTGACCTTTAGCAATGCCTCCGACAGCAGGATTGCAACTCATCTGACCGATTTTGTTCATGTCAATGGTAATGAGACAGGTTTTTGAACCCATCCCAGCCGAAGCGGCGGCGGCTTCACAACCGGCGTGACCCGCACCAATGACTACTACATCATACTTGAAATCCATTATGGCTTCAAAGATTCTTATCTGATTCTATCGATTATGAGATTCAGAAAAGCTGCAAATGCAGCACGCTGTTGTGTTGAAACAGATGCTGGCAATACAGACAATGCCTGCAACTTTAACTGACGCATTTTTTCTACAGCATAGTCCATTCCACCGTTGGATATACTATACCGTGTAATCTCTGATATTGTTTCCGGCGAAGCCGAAAGCGAACGTACTGACTTGACCTCTTCAGACCAGTCACGTTCACTGTGGTTGATGGCATAGATGGACGGAAGCGTGAATTTGCCTTCTTTCAGATCATTGCCGCTTGCTTTACCGGTCTCACTGCAATCGTGATAGTCAAGAATATCATCCATTATCTGAAAACACAGTCCTGCCTTATGTGCAAAGTCGCCATATGCTGAAATATCTGCTTCGGATGCACCGGAAAGCTTTGCAGCCAAACGGGCGCTTACAGAAAACAGATAGGCCGTTTTTCTGGATATGATATCAAAATATACTTCTTCCGACAGAACAGGTGAATCCAAAGCTCCAATCTGGATTATTTCACCTTCGGAAAGAGTACCTATCAGCTTGGAAATTTCATCTATACAGTCAACATTGCCGGCCATTACAATCTGCTGCAGTGCCTGAGAGACAATGAAATCACCCAAAAGAACTGCCATCTTATTGTCAAATGCCGAATTGACCGATGGTTTTCCGCGACGCAGTTCACTTTCGTCAACTACATCATCATGTATCAGACTACCCTGGTGCAACAGTTCAACCGAAGATGCAAGATGATAAATGCTGTCATTTACACAACCGTTGCATTTCGCCACAAGAAGCACAAGAATAGGACGCATCATCTTGCCTTTTCTGGTAAGAAGAAACTTAAGAAGTGTATCTATCTTCTTATCGGACGATGAAAAAACAAGAGAATAACGGCGTTTGAATTCTTCAAGTTCCTGACAGACAGGCGCAACAATTGTACTCAGATAATCCATAACAGCGCAAAATTAGCAAAAATAGATGGTAAAGGAGAATTTGATTTTGTACTTTTGAGAAACTAACCGAAAAGGCTTTTTGCAAATATGGACAAACTGTTTCTGATAGATGCCTACGCGTTGATTTTCAGATCATATTACGCATTCATAAAAAACCCGCGAATCAATTCGAAAGGACTGAACACCAGTGCAATTCTAGGTTTTGTAAATACTCTTGAAGAAATTCTGGCCAAAGAAAACCCCAGCCATATTGCAGTGGCGTTCGACCCGAAGGGCGGTACTTTCCGTCACGAACTGTACAAGGAATACAAAGCCCAAAGAGAAGAGACTCCCGAAGTAATACGTCAGTCAGTACCAATAATAAAGGACATTCTGAACGCGTACAACATCAGAATATATGAAGTCCCCGGATTTGAAGCTGACGATGTCATTGGAACCCTATCACACCAGGCCGATACTCTTGGAGGAATAACCACATATATGATGACTCCCGACAAGGACTATTGCCAACTTGTTTCCGACAGTTCTTTCGTATACAGACCAAGATTTGGAGACAAGGGGTATGACATTCTGGGTATTCCACAGGTGTTGGAAAAATACGGACTGGAAAATACACTGCAAGTCATTGACATGCTCGGACTGATGGGTGACAGCGCTGACAATATTCCAGGCTGCCCTGGTGTTGGAGAAAAGACTGCCATAAAACTTATAAATGAATTTGGCGGAATAGACGGACTGCTGGCAAATACCGACAAACTGAAAGGAGCGCTGAAAGACAAAGTGGAAAAAGGTCGCGAACAGATTATCTTCAGCCGCATGCTGGCAACAATAAAAACCGATGTGCCTGTTGAACTTAATATGGACGATTTGAAGAGACGCGAACCTGATACCGCAAAACTTACACAACTTTTCCAGGATCTTGAATTCCGTTCTCTTTTCAAGAAACACACCGTTGCGCCCGGAACCGATACTGAATTGCCGCTAGAAAAAATACAATCCATTGAACAGAATGACAATCGGCCGACAAATTCAAAAAGGTCAAAAAAAGAACAGGGATTTCACGGTGATCTGTTCGGCGGAGAATCAGAAGCTGAAAGTGACCGGAACAACGTCGATTTGTTCAGCCAAACTCAGGAGTCTGACGGAAACAAAAGTGTTTTTCAAAATCTCAGCGACATAAACTCTATTGGTCATAACTATTATCTTATTGATAATGAAGTAGATGCACGTAGAATTAGTGAAATTTTACTTACAAGTGATTATATCTGCTTTGATACTGAAACCACAAGCACAAACGCAATTCAAGCCAAAATTGTTGGAATTAGTTTTTCAATAAAAGAACATGAGGCTTGGTTCGTCAGTCTGACAGGTACCGAAGATGAAAAACGCCGGATATTGGAAATATTCAAACCTGTTCTTGAGAATCCGAATATTTTGAAGATAGGACAGAACTTGAAATATGACATACTTGTTCTTTCCGGATATGGAATAGATGTTGAAGGCCAGATGTTCGATACAATGATAGCCCACTATGTATTACAGCCTGAAATGAAACATGGCATGGACTATCTGGCAGAAATTTATCTCGGCTACAGAACCATTCCCATAGAAAGTCTTATTGGAGAAGGAAGGTCTCAGAAGAATATGTCTGAATTGTCTGCCTTACAGATATATGAATATGCATGCGAAGACGCAGACATTACACTTCAGCTGAAACCGATTCTGGAAAAGGAACTGGAAAAGGACGGTACTGTGAAACCATTCACTGAAATAGAAATGCCGCTTGTAAAGGTTCTGGCATATATGGAACGAAACGGAGTGAGAATAGATCCTGCATCGCTGGCTGAAACATCAGAACTGTTCTCCAGACGCATGGCAGAAATTGAAGAAAAGATTTATTCTTTAGCCGGAACAAAATTCAACATACTGTCACCAAAACAGGTAGGTGAAATTCTGTTTGAAAGCATGCACATAATGGACAAACCTAAAAAAACAAAGACAGGCCAATATGTGACATCAGAAGAAGTACTTGAAACATTAAGAGCTGACAATCAAATTGTTGACGAAATACTTAAATATCGCGGTCTGAAAAAACTGCTGGGAACATATGTCGATGCTTTACCACAGATTGTAAATCATGATACAGGAAAAATACACACATCCTTCAACCAGGCTGTAACTGCAACAGGACGCTTGAGTTCCACAAATCCGAATCTTCAGAATATTCCAGTGCGCGATGAAGATGGAAAAGAAGTCCGCAAGGCTTTCATTGCCGAAGATGGATGCAAATTCTTCAGTGCGGATTATTCGCAGATTGAATTACGTATCATGGCACATCTCAGCGGTGATGAAAGTATGATTGAAGATTTCCTGAAAGGACATGACATCCATACTGCCACTGCTGCAAAAGTGTTCAAAAAAAGAATTGAAGATGTAACAAAACAGGAACGCAGTAGAGCCAAAACAGCTAACTTCGGAATCATTTACGGCATTTCTGCTTTCGGTCTTGCACAACGTATGGGAGTAAGCCGGACTGAAGCCAAACAGATTATTGACAGCTATTTCGTAACATACAGCGGAGTGAAGAAGTATATGGAACATTCCATTGAAATAGCCAGAAATAACGGGTACATCACTACCCTTACCGGACGTAAGCGCTATCTGCCCGATATACTTTCACATAATGCAACTGTAAGAGGTTTTGCAGAAAGAAATGCCATAAATGCCCCTATTCAAGGCAGCGCTGCCGATATCATAAAAAAGGCAATGATTGCAATATTCGACCGTTTCAAAAAAGAAAAATTGAAATCAACCATGATACTCCAAGTACATGATGAACTCAATTTCAATGTAGTTCCAGGAGAAGAGGAAATTGTACAGTCAATAGTAATTGAGGAAATGCAGAATGCCTGGCCTATGAGAATACCGCTTATTGCAGATTGCGGATGGGGGAACAACTGGCTGGAAGCTCACTGACCGGTCTGGTGAAATACCGATTCCAAATGTCTGGCAAATTCCCAGACGGCAATTCCTGCACTGACAGATACATTCAGCGAATGTTTTGTACCGAATTGTGGTATTTCAAGTGAAAAATCACTTGCATCTACAACTTCCTGACTTACACCATGAACTTCATTGCCTAATACAAGTGCATACTTTTTTTCTAATGAAGGAATGAAAGTATCAAGTTTTACACTTTCATGTACCTGCTCAAGTGATACTATGGTATATCCCTGTCTTTTCAAATCAATGACTGTTTCAACAGTATCCTTTGAATAAGACCACGATACAGTTTCTTCAGCACCTAATGCTGTTTTATGAATTTCCACCAGATTGTTTTCCGGAGTAGCGGTTATACCGCAAAGAATTATTTTTTCAAGACGGAAAGCATCGGCAGTTCTGAATACTGAACCAACATTATATAAACTCCTTACATTATCCAGAATCAATGTAAGTGGAAGTTTTCTGCTATGAATGAACTGTTCTACATCCATTCTTCCCATTTCTTCTATTTCAAGTTTTTTCATTGGAACAGTCTGTTGAAAATATGTTTATAATTCAATATTTCTGTTGATAAGAAACAACACTTATGGTGAAAAACAGTTTATAAATTCAATATAAATAATGAGTGTAAAAATTGCTATTGAAAAAACATCATATATACAGAATAAAAAATGAAAAACACATGTTGACAAGCATATTTTATATCAATGGTTTTCCAACAGATAATCAACAGGTAAAAAACATAAAAAACTATGATACAAGTATTCCATTCAATGATTTCATGATATTATCAACAATATGAACAGACATAAAATAACAAATTGGAATTAAAAATTTAAATAGACATACATATTCATATTTGTCATCTGATGACTGTTATTGAAACGCTTTCTGATAATGATTCTTCAGAATTTGTGACTATTGCCTGATAAACTCCAGTCGGTACTTTTCTTCCAGCCTGATCATTAAGATTCCATGAAACACTGCCTCCATTGGAGCGGCTCTGGAATAAAAGTCTTCCTTCTCCATTCACTATTTTTACAATTGAATTTTCAGTCAGTCCTGTGATGGTTACAAAGTCTTCATATTCCGGCAAGACAGGATTAGGATAAACGCTCATATTTGAACTTACAAGCGTTTTCTCGGCTTGTCTGGCTTGTCCTCCATACTGGGCTATTCCGAGCTCAGTACAGAAGAAAACAGACCCGTCACGACTGTCTTCTGTTATAGTAATGATATTGTTGCTTGGAAGCGGACTGTTGTCTGTAGTGAAATGTTCAATGGTTTCTGTTCCATCTTCACTTAAAAGGAAAACTCCGTCATTCATTGTGCCTATCCATTTTCTGTTTCCTTCATCAATATGGATAGTTGTTGTAAAGGTGCCATCAAACAGATAGTCTGCCAGATTGCTGCCATCATTTCTGCTGATTTTGATTCTTTCGAATACGGAATTGTCATTATTTATGAAAGAATCGGGATTACGTAAAACAAAAATACCATAATTCGTACAAATCCACATGTCACCGTTCAAATCGAAATCATAGTCAAAAATGTCATTGATTTCTTCGGTTTTACCGTCCTGATTGGTGAATTTCGGACCGGAAAATCTGATTCTGTCATCAGCTGTATTGTTTATGGTTCCATTGTAATCAATGGCAACGATTCCAGGTATATATCTTGATGAATTTATCCATATTACTCCATTTTTGTCCTGTTTCATCTGTTTGTACGTAGGTAAGCCGGAAAGTTCAGGATAATACAGTTTTTTCCATGTTCCTTCGGGAGTAAGTATTTTGATTATGGTATCAATTTCATTGTTTGTCATCCACAGATTACCTGACTTGTCAAACATCAGACTGCTTACGCTGACGTAGTCATAAGGATGTGACGGAATTATGGTTTCAAGTCCGCTGTTGTCCCATGTATAATGATGAACGAATCTGCCGTCTTCAAATTCATACAATCCCTGTCTTGCAGAACCTACAAATACTCTTGAAGGATTATTGGGGTCTTGTGCAGCTTCGGTAAGGTCTATATATTTCAATCCTGTAATATCACTTACATTTTCATCAAAGTAATTCCAATTGTCATCTTCAAATGTCATTACAGTACCGGGCCAGACAATACCCTGATAGTTCTGACATCCTCCAATTGCAAGCATCTTTCCGGGTGCAGGCCAGGAAACTGAATGAATCCAATTGCGGCGTGGACTGTTCGGTTTGATGTATGCTGCTGTACATACCGCTTTCCCATCGGAACCTGACAAAGGATCTTCAATTCTGTAACGCGCCAATCCGTCTATACCGTGCACAGCCCATAATTCATTATTCCATATTACCGCATTATTTGTTTTGAACGGTAATTTGAATGAAACGAAACTGTCAGGTGATACATATTTGTAAGCGGTGCTGTCGGTATTGACAACCATACCTTCTTTACTGATGACAGGCAGGTTGTCAACTTTTGTGGAAATGAGTTTTTTCAGATACCAGTAATATGTATCGGTAATTCTAAAAAATGCATGTTCGTATGAATAGGCGAAAATGGAATTGTCATAGGTGACAGCACCGGCAAGTTTAATAGTTCTGACGGTTCTCCATGAATTTGGATCGAGAAGGTTGACTTGTCCTATGGTGGCTCCCATAATGGAATCGGCAGTCACACAGAACAGTTCATTTCCAAGTTTTACTGCAGAATTGACCTGTGAAGTGAAATTGTAACAGGCACTGATTTCACGTTTTCCAACGTTGAACTGGACAAGTCTGTCTCCAATTGGAATGAAAGCGGTATCACCGTATATGTTCATATTGCCAACTTTTACGCTTCCTGAATTGCTTATTACAATGTCGGGGCAGTTGTACATGGTACCATCTTCATAAAGAAGGTCAATATTGCCGTTGGAATAGGCCAGAATAAGAGTGTTCACCGTTTCACAGAAGGCAATAGAGGCTATGTTGACATCGGACAGACCGCCTGTCTTGTCATAGGTGAAGACAGCGTTTTCATTGTCGGCGGGACTGTATGAATAAAGTGATCCGTCACTCAGAACAAACAGTTGTCCGAAAGCCGGTACTATGCGTTCCGCATTGTTATACGCGGGATGCAGTTTCCATGTGCCTATTGGCAGAGTTTCGGCATGTCCAGTTGGAAAAGACAAAAGGAGCACCGCTGCAAGTGCTGCAGCGAATGCTCCCTTATGTGTGAATCTTATCATAAGCTTTTCAAATATTCAGCCAGTTTCCCTACGGCTCTGGCACGGTGACTTATGTTGTTTTTTTCCGGCCCCATTTCTGCAAAGGTCAGGTTGTACCCTTCCGGTACGAATACAGGATCATAACCGAATCCGCCGTTTCCGTGACGTTCTTCCAATATGCTGCCTTTTACAATTCCTTCGAACAGAAGTTCCTTTCCGTCAAGAAGTAACGCAACAACCGTACGGAATTGTGCGCTACGGTCCGACTTGTTCTCCAGTTCACTCAGCAATTTGCGCATATTGGCTTCTGAATCATGGTCTCCGGCATAACGGGCCGAATGGACTCCGGGTGCTCCGTCAAGAGCCGTGACTTCCAGACCGGTATCATCGGCAAAACAGTCAAGTCCGTAGTGGTCTTTGACCCAGTGGGCCTTCTGCAGTGCGTTGCCTTCAAAGGTATCGGCTGTTTCAGGAATGTCGTCATGACAGCTTATTTCAGCCAGTGAGACCACCTCGAAGCCGGGTCCCAGAATCTGGCGCACTTCGTCCAGTTTGTGGGCGTTGTTTGTTGCAAAGACCAGCTTCATAAGCGTTATCCGATTACAATGTTGACAATCTTGCGCGGAACGACAATAACCTTGCGTATGGTCTTGCCTTCAATGTAACCCTGTGTCTTTTCGTTGGCCAGAACCTGGGCTTCAATGGTCTTGGCATCCATATCGGCTGCAAAGTCCATGGTGAAACGTGTCTTGCCGTTGAACGATATGGAATAGGTTATGCTGTCTTCCTTCAGGTAGTCTTCGTTATATTTTGGCCATGCTGCATCGCATACGCTGCCTTCACCGCCAATCATCTCCCAAAGTTCTTCAGCAATGTGCGGTGCGAACGGGGCGATAAGCCTGACAAGGTCTGAAAGTACGGCCCTGTTGCTGCACTTGAGCCCTGAAAGTTCGTTCACGCATATCATGAAAGCGCTGACCGATGTGTTGAACGAGAAGTTCTCAATGTCTTCGGTAACCTTCTTGATTAGCTTGTGGATTGACTTGAGTTCATCTTTTGAGGCTTCGCCATCGGTCAGGCACGACTTGCCGTCACGGTCGGTGAACAGATTCCACATTTTGCGTATGAAACGGTGACAGCCGTCAATACCGTTGGTGTCCCAGGGTTTTGACTGCTCGAGCGGACCAAGGAACATCTCGTACATGCGCAGGGTATCGGCTCCGTACTTTTCAATAATGACGTCGGGGTTCACTACGTTGAACATTGACTTTGACATCTTTTCAACTGCCCAGCCGCAGATGTACTTGCCGTCTTCAAGGATGAATTCGGCGGTTTCGTATTCCGGACGCCATGCCTTGAAGGACTCGACGTCAAGAATGTCGTTGCTTACAATGTTGACATCGACATGGATTGGAGTGGTGTCATACTTGTCTTTGAGGCCGAGCGACACAAATGTGTTGGTGTCCTTTATGCGGTAAACGAAATTGCTGCGGCCCTGTATCATGCCCTGGTTGATGAGCTTTGCGAAAGGCTCTTCAACTACGCTCACGCCCAGGTCTTTGAGGAACTTGTTCCAGAAACGCGAATAGATAAGATGGCCGGTGGCATGTTCGCTTCCGCCCAGATACAGGTCAACGCACTTCCAGTATGCATCGGCACTGCTGCTGACAAGTGCCTTGTCGTTGTGCGGATCCATGTAGCGCAGATAGTAGGCGCTTGAACCTGCAAAGCCCGGCATGGTGTTGAGTTCCAGCGGGAATACGGTGACATTGTCTATGAGTGACTTTGAAACGACTTTCTTTGTCTTGGTGTCAAAGGCCCATTCGGTGGCGTGGCCAAGTGGTGGCTCACCGCTTTCGGTCGGCTTGTAGTCCTTGATTTCAGGAAGCTGCAGAGGCAGGCACTCTTCGGGGAGCATGGTGGGTATTCCGTTTCTGTAATATACAGGGAAGGGTTCGCCCCAGTAGCGCTGGCGGCTGAATATGGCATCGCGCAGACGGTAGTTGACCTTGACGCGGCCTATGCCTTTTTCTGTAACGTATTTCTTGGTTGCGGCTATGCTCTCCTTGACGGTCAGACCGTTCAGGTTCAGTTCAGAGTTGGCGGAATTCATCATTATGCCTTCCTTGGCGTCGAAGCTTTCCTCGCTGACATCGCATCCTTCAATGAGCGGGCGGATTTCAAGTCCGAAATGCTTTGCAAAAGCGTAGTCACGGCTGTCATGTGCAGGAACGGCCATGATGGCGCCGGTTCCGTAACCTGCCAGAACGTAATCGCTGATCCATACAGGAATTGATTCACCGGTAAGCGGGTTGATGGCGTAGCTGCCGCTGAATACGCCGGTAACGCGGCGGTCGGCAATGCGTTCGCGTTCGGTGCGCTTCTTAACGGCGGCAACGTATGCATCGACCTCAGCCTTCTGTGCGGCGGTGGTAAGCTGCGGAACGAGTTCGCTCTCAGGAGCCAGAACCATGAAGGTAACGCCGAAAATGGTATCGGCACGTGTGGTGAATATGGTGAACTGAATGTCGCTGTCCTTGACCTTGAACTGCATCTCGGTACCTTCGGAGCGGCCAATCCAGTTGCGCTGTGTCTCCTTGATGGAGTCTGACCAGTCAATGCTGTCGAGTCCGTCAAGCAGGCGCTGTGCGTATGCTGAAACGCGCAGACACCACTGGCGCATCTTTTTCTGTTCTACCGGGAAGCCGCCGCGGACCGATACGCCCTCAACCACTTCGTCGTTGGCAAGAACAGTGCCCAGTCCGGCGCACCAGTTCACCATGGTCTCGCCCTGATAAGCTATGCGGTAGTTCATGAGGGTGTCCGACTTCTGTTTCTCGTCCATGGCGTTCCATTCGGCCGGTGAGAATGTCAGTTCTTCGCTGCAGGCAACGTCAAGAGCGGCGGTACCCTGCTTTTCAAAATGTTCAATCAGCTTTTCTATGGGCTGTGCACACTGGCACTTGTTGCAGTAGTACGAATTGAACATCTTCTGGAATGCCCACTGTGTCCAGTGGTAGTAGCCGGGTTCACAGGTGCGGACTTCGCGGTCCCAGTCAAATGAGAATCCTATCTTGTCCAGCTGCTCGCGGTAGCGGGCTATGTTCTTTTCGGTCGTTACGGCAGGATGCTGTCCGGTCTGGATGGCATACTGTTCGGCAGGCAGACCATAGGCGTCGTAACCCATAGGGTTGAGCACGTTGAAGCCGCGCTGGCGCTTGTAGCGTGCGTAAATGTCGCTTGCAATGTAACCTAACGGGTGTCCTACATGCAGTCCGGCTCCCGACGGGTAGGGGAACATGTTAAGTACGTAATACTTGGGTTTTGAAGCATCCTCGGTCACTTTGTAGGTTCCGCGTTTTACCCAAAGTTCATGCCATTTGCTCTCAATCTGTCTGAAATCGTATTCCATTTTTATGTTGTATGACTTTTAAACGAAAGTGTTGCCAAATATTCTACAAGCCGCAAATTTACGCAAATATTGGTGACTGACCTCTTTTTATTTAAGGAAATCGGCGGCACGGAATTTCCAGATGGCCTGGACGGTGACATCTTCCTTATGGCTTTGGTCCAGTTTTGCCGCTCCGCTGCCCATGCTTTCGCGGTCTGAATATATGGTGCTGCCTGTTTTTGCCACCAATTGGAATCCATTTGGAAGAGCGGCTTTTATCATGGCAGAGAGACGGCATCCTTTACCTGACAGTGTCATGAACCCGAAACCGTACCTCGGCCCGTTTTCATAAATGCTTACAGCGCTGTCATAACTGTCAGTGGAAAACAGACATCCTGAAACATAGATATCCAGCGCCCATCCGCTGCCTGTGTGGCCATTGTATTTCAAATATCCGGCCAGCGCCCTGCCCCATGAGCGTGTGGTTCCCGGAAAGGTGGAACAGTTCAGCAGAAGACTGCTTCTGGCGTTCCATGAGTCAGACATTCCGGTTTCGTGACCTAACTTGAAACGCCATGTCTGACGGTATTCCAGCCGGCCGGTTTCCCTGCAATCCTTCTGAACGGCCTTATAGTTGAAACTGCCAGACAAAGTGCCGTTCAGAACATGTCCAATGCTTGTATTTGACTTGAACTGCATTCCGTGCGATGCAGCGCTTGCCTGGTAACATGGCTCGGGATGACCGAAACAGTCAACCGTACAGCCGGCTTTGAATCTTCCGGATTCCCTTCTGACCGATGCCAGCAGACCGTATTCGTTTGAAACGTCCGACTGTGCCATGGCACCGGAGTGCAGCGACTCGTACCGTGGGCTGTAGTATCTGGCAGACAGCGTCAGTTCGTGGTGTCCGTCCAGTCTTATCAGGATGTTGTCAAGTGTGGCAATAGAGCGTTTCCCAAGGTCCGCGGCCGTCTCGCCCCATACTGCGAAACCGGGTCTGTGGATTGCGAAATCGGCTGACAATCCTGCCATAAACCCGGTACCGTCGGACAGCCTTCTTGAAAACTTCTCAAGCAGGATGGCTGAACCGATGGTAATGCCCTGGTGTTCATATTGTACAGCGGCTCCTGCTGTGTTCTGGCGGCAGTTGTGCTTGCGGCTGAATTCCAGTTGTGTGCGATGGTAACCGTCGGTCTTGAATGACGAGATGCTGCCGTCATCGGCAAGTACGGCATCGGTCAGCTGGCTCGATGCAAACAGGGCAAAACCGGTCCGCCCGTGTTCCCACTGGACTGCGGCACCTGTCAGACAGCCGGTCTCGCCACATGATGAATGCGGCCTTATTGAAAAGCCTTTGCGGGCTGCGGCATCGGCCCCTGATGCCATGCCGAATCCGTTTCCAACAAGAAGTCCGCAGCCGGCCGATACCTTGTATCGTCCAAAAGCGGCAGCTTTCAGCCTGCCTATGTCGTTCAGAAACAGATAAGGCGAATAGAAGTCATAACCGGCGGGGTGTTTTTCAAAAAACGGCTCGCCTGCATCCTTCTGTGCCGTGAGACCGAATTTGATCCTTGAATTCCAGTCCAATGACAGATGCAGGCTGTGACCGACCCGTGTGCCAAGGTACTCGCGGTTCGGATACCGTTTCAGCACATCGGCAGTGTGTTCCCTGTAGCCTTCGCGCGTGTAGAGCGGAATGCCTGCATCCTGAACCGCCTCCACTCTGCCGTATCTGAAAACGTCCTTGAGCCTGATTTTTTCATGTTCTTCAGGTCCGGGGCCGATGTAGATGAACTGTCGCAGCAAACGGCGCTTTTCATAATCCAGACCGTAAACCATCTGCAGTTCGCCTGGGCTGAGCATGGGGCCGTGCAGATAAATGTAGGCGCAGATTTCCTCTATGTCTTTTTCCGAGAGGAAAGTCAATGGTTCAAGCTGTTGTCTGGAAACCCGGTTAATGTTCAAAGGGTTGTCGTGAAGTTCTTCAAAATACAGGATTGCCTGCTGAATGTCATTGTCTTCTGTGATGTTGCCCAACAGATGTTCAAGTACTGTGTTCCAGTCGGTGCTGTCCTGTGAAACAAGCCTGCATGGGGCAAAGAGTGCCATAGCAAGGCAGATGATGCCTGATTTTCTCATGGTAAAAAGATTTTGGTTGCCGTAAAGATACTGGTTTTATACCTGATTTGTAACTTTGTGGCAATGAAAACCGGCAAATTTCTTTTTTTGTCACTGGCTCTGCTTGTAGCGGTGCCTCAGGTATCCGTTGCCGGTATTTTCAGCCGTAGCAAGGAGAAAACAGCCGCTAAAGAAAGGTCTGGGCTCGGAAAAGTGTCGAAAGGCGATACCATACCCACGTTCGAACTTATGGAAATAATGGTGTACGGACGTCGCACATATTCCAGCAGGCGTCAGCAGAGACAGTATGACAAGCTTACCCGCAACGTCATCAAAATGTACCCCATTTCCAAGGAGATCAAGGCAATACTGGTTGAAACATATCTGTATCTGCAGAATCTGCCCGATGACAAGGCTCGTGAAAAACATATCAAGGCTGTAGAGGACGGCGTATGGGAGCAGTACTATCCGGTCATGCGCCAATGTACTCTGGCTCAGGGCAAACTGCTCATCAAACTGATTGACCGCGAGTGCAACCAGTCAGGTTACGACCTGATAAACGCTTTTGCCGGTCCGTTCAAGGCCCATTTCTACCAGGCGTTCGCCGCGCTGTTCGGTGCATCGCTCAAAAAGGAGTACCAGCCTGAATTTGATGACGAAGACCAGATAATAGAAGAGATAATCTGGATGATAGAAAACGGCACAATCTGAAAAAGGTTGGATGCTTTACGAAAATTGGCTATATTTGCATATTGTATATAAAACAATATAACAAACATGGCATTGCAATGCGGTATTGTGGGCCTTCCCAATGTAGGTAAATCCACTCTTTTCAACTGTCTGTCAAGCGCAAAGGCGCAATCGGCAAATTTTCCCTTCTGCACAATCGAACCCAATGTCGGAACCATTACCGTTCCCGACGAACGTCTTAACCGTCTGGCCGAAATAGACCATCCGCAGCGTGTCATTCCGACTACTGTTGAAATAGTCGATATTGCCGGCCTGGTAAAGGGAGCCAGCAAAGGCGAAGGTCTTGGGAACAAGTTCCTTGCCAACATTCGTGAGACCGATGCCATAATCCATGTGCTGCGTTGCTTTGACGATGACAACATAACCCATGTGGACGGCAGTGTGAATCCCGTCCGTGACAAGGAGATAATTGATACTGAACTACAGCTCAAGGATCTGGAAACGGTAGAAAGCCGTATTGTCAAGGTCCAGAAGCAGGCCACGACAGGCGGAGACAAGAACGCTAAGGCACTGCTGGAACTTCTGTTGCAGTACAAGGAGGCTCTGCTTCAGGGCAAGAGCGCACGTACCGTTGAAATAACGAAGGAACAGCAGCCGCTTGTGCGCGACCTGTTCCTGCTCACCACAAAACCTGTTCTCTATGTCTGCAACGTGGATGAAAAGAGCGCGGTTTCAGGCAATGACTACACCAAAGCCGTTCAGGGGGCCATCAAGGACGAAGGCGCACAGATGATAATGGTTGCAGCCGGTCTTGAGGCCGACATTGCCGAACTGGAAACATACGAGGAGCGTCAGATGTTCCTTGAAGAGGCCGGCCTGAAGGAATCGGGTGTCGTGCGTCTCATCAAGGCAGCATACAAGCTGCTTGACCTGCAGACATTCTTCACTACCGGAGCCGATGAATCACGCGCCTGGACATTCCGTCGCGGCATGAAGGCACCGCAGTGTGCAGGTGTCATACATACTGATTTTGAAAAGGGCTTCATAAGGGCCGAGGTCATAAAATATGATGATTATGTGAATCTGGGCAGTGAGGCTGCGGTCCGTGAGGCCGGCAAACTGAGTGTAGAGGGCAAGGATTATGTGGCTCAGGACGGCGACATAATGCACTTCAGATTCAACGTATAAATACGGCAGTTATGGCACAAGCACTCTTTCAGGCACTATATCTGGTTTGGAATCCCAAAATGGAGCTGTGTCGTGTTTTCGGCTTCCCTATAAGATATTATTCACTTATGTGGGTGATAGGTCTGGCGGCTGCATATTTTCTGGTGCGCCGTTTTTACAAGGACCGCGGCATAAAGGAAGAGATATACGAGCCTCTGTTCATTTACGGCTTCATTGGCATTCTGGTTGGTGCCAGACTCGGACACTGCATTTTTTATGAGCCGCAGGATTATCTGACCAGTTTCAGGGGTATTGTAGAGATGCTGCTTCCGGTAAGGTTCTATCCTGAAGGCATGAAGATGGTTGGTTACCAGGGGCTGGCAAGTCACGGAGGCACAATAGGCATATTTCTGGGAATTCTGCTGTACTGCCGCAAATATGGGGTGAAACTGCTGGAATGCGTTGATATGGTGGCAGTCGCCACACCGGTTACCGCCGCTTGCATCAGGCTGGGCAATTTCATGAATTCCGAGATAGTGGGCAAGGCTACCGGAACGGAATACGGCATAGTGTTCATTCAGAACGGAGAGAATTTTCCACGGCATCCCGCCCAGCTCTATGAGGCAGTGGCCTATCTTGTGATATTCGTCATAATTCTGCTCATGTATTCCAGACACAAGGAGAAAGTTGGAACAGGATTCTATTTCGGTTTCTGTCTGGCCACAATATTCGTCTTCCGCTTCTTCGTTGAATTCTGCAAGGAAGTGCAGGTTGATTTCGAGAAGGGTATGGCGCTTGACATGGGACAGATACTCAGCATTCCAATTGCTGCGGTGGGATTATATTTCCTGATATCGGGTCTGAAAAAGACTCCTGCTCCCATTACGAAACCAAAGTCAAAAAAGTGAGAAAATAACCTGATAACCTTTAACTGTAAAACCATTAACTTATGCTTTTGAATTCAGGCTCTCTGGCAGTCACATCGTTTTCTACGCCCGATGTATGGCATGCCATCGTACAGTTCATCATTGTTGCTGTAGCAGTACTGTTCGGCAACATTCTTAGAAGGAAAGTGAAAATATTGAAACGCAGCCTTATGCCCAGCGCACTTCTTGGCGGTCTCATAATTCTGCTTCTGAAGTTGTGGCCGGCATTCAATGACATCATTGACAAGAGGATGATGGAGGTTGTCACATATCATACTTTGGCATTGGGATTCATTGCCATGTCACTTAGGGCATCAAAAGATTCCAACCGTGCCAATACCCGCACCGTCATCAATACAGGCACACTTACCATCGGCACATACATTATTCAGGGTATCGTGGGTCTGCTGGTCACCATACCTATGTTCATCTGGTGGAGGAATCCGGACATGAGCCGTGACATATTCTATTCCGGTGGCCTGCTGCTTCCTATGGGCTACGGTCAGGGCCCCGGCCAGGCTCTGAATTTCGGAACCATCTACCAGCTGGGTGCCGGCGAGCAGGGCATCAATTTCCAGGGTATCGATTTCGGACTGTCAATTGCCACAATAGGTTTCCTTGTTGGCAGTGTTGTAGGAGTCATATACATGAACATTCTGAACCGCCGCAGGAAGCTTACCATGAATGGTGGTGAGGAAGTTGCAGTCCATACCATCGAGGATTATGAAAGCCGCAATGACATTCCACATTCGGAGTCTGTTGACAAACTCACTGTGGTATCGGCAATCGTGCTTCTCACATACGGTCTCGTTTATCTGCTCATGTCATTCATAGGCGGTCTTGATCTGGGTAATTTTGGCGAAAAGACACTCAAGCCTCTGGTTTACGGATTCAATTTCTTCTGGGGCATACTGTTCGGTTCTCTGGTCAAGATGATCATCAAGAAGCTCCTCAAGATGGGTGTAATGCACCGTGAATATCTGAACGAGTTCCTGCTGAACCGCATCAGCGGATTCATGTTTGACATCATGATTGTTGCCGGCACAGCTGCAATCAGCTTCGAGAACCTGAAGTCAATATGGCTGCCTCTGACAATTGTGTGCGTAGCAGGCGCTTTCATTACTTTCATTTATGTGCGTTGGGTGTCATTCCACATTTATCCCACATACAAGTATGAAGGTTTCTTTGCAATGTTCGGAATGCTTACAGGTACCGCCAGCAACGGAATGATTCTGTTGCGTGAAATTGACCCGCATTACGACACTCCTGCAGCCAACAATCTTGTGCTTCAGAACATTCCGGCCATGATTCTGGGTTTCCCGGTTCTTCTGTTGCTCGGATTTGCGCCCAAGAGCATGAATGCCACTATGATTACTTTGGGAATACTTGTTTTGGCATTCATAGCGGCTACACTGTTCCTGTTCAGAAAGAATAGAAAATAATTGTTCCGGATTGGTCAGATGGCAGACAGCAAAGAGGGCCTGACGCCCATGATGAAGCAGTTCTACAACCTCAAGGAGAAACACCCTGACGCTGTTCTGCTGTTCCGTTGTGGCGACTTCTACGAGACATACGCTCAGGATGCCGTAACGGCAAGCGAGATACTTGGCATCACTCTGACGCGCCGCAACAACGGCAAGAACGGGGCCATGGCCATAGAGATGGCTGGTTTTCCGCATCATGCCCTTGATGCATATCTGCCCAAACTGATTCGCGCGGGGCGTCGTGTAGCCATCTGTGACCAGCTGGAAGATCCTAAAATGACCAAGACCCTTGTCAAACGCGATATTACCGAACTGGTTACTCCGGGTGTGGCAATGAGCGACAATGTACTGCTGAACAAAGAGAACAATTTCCTCTGTGCGCTGTACTATGGTAAAACGGCATGGGGTATTTCGTTCCTTGACATATCTACCGGAGAGTTCATGCTTTCTGAAGGTTCGCGTGACCATATTGACAAGCTTCTTACTGATTTTGCGCCAAAGGAAACGCTTGTCCGTCATGGCATGCGGTCAAAAGTCCAGGAACTGTTCGGTCCGCGCTGGTGTTACCGGGAAATGGAGGATTGGGTGTTCACCGCCGATACAGCCCGCGAAAAGCTATGCCGCCATTTCAAAGTCCGTAATCTGAAAGGGTTCGGAGTTGACCATCTGGAAAACGGCAAGATTGCAGCGGGAGCGATTCTTGAATATCTTGCCCAGACTCTGCACAACAATCTGAGTCATATCACATCAATACAGCTTATTGATCAGGAAAATTTTGTCCGTCTTGACAAGTTCACTGTCAGAAACCTGGAGCTGCTTCAGTCAGGTTGCGAAGACGGCGTTTCGCTTTTGGATGTGATTGACCGTACCAGTTCTCCAATGGGTGCGCGCCAGCTGCGTCGTTGGATGCTTTTCCCATTGAAGAATGTCACTGAAATAAACGAACGGCTTGACGTTGTTGACTGCATGTTCCGTAATCCGGAACTTCAGCAGGAGCTTCAGCAGGCTCTTTCCCGAATGGGCGATGTTGAGCGTCTCATTTCAAAGGCGGCCGTATGCCGTATCAATCCTCGTGAGGTGCTTGGATTGGGGCAGGCGTTGTCGCTTATGGAACCAATAAGCCGCGCATGCATTGACAGCGGCAATGACAAACTGGAATCCATTGGAAAAGGTCTGGACCTGTGCCCTGACCTTTGTCGCAGAATTCTGACCATGCTGAATCCTGATGCACCAATGCTGCTTAGCAAAGGAGGTGTGATAGCATCGGGCGTATCGGCCGAACTTGATGAATACCGCCAGATTGCCTATAACGGTAAGGACTATCTTATGCAGATACAGCAGCGGGAGTCGGAACTTACGGGAATTCCAAGCCTGAAAATTGCTTATAACAATGTGTTCGGCTATTATCTGGAGGTAAGGAACACTTTTAAGGATAAGGTTCCTGAAACATGGATCAGAAAACAGACTCTGGTTAATGCAGAACGCTATATCACACCGGAACTGAAAGAGTTCGAAGAGAAAATACTGAGCGCCGAAGACATGATATCAGCTCTTGAATCACGGCTCTTCGCACAATTGGCACAGTCAATACTGGAATTTGTGCCTTCCATACAGAATGATGCCGTACTTCTGGCACGTCTTGACTGCCTGTTGAGTTTCGCCCAGGTTTCGCGGGAACGAAAATATGTACGTCCGGTAGTTGATGACAGTCAGATCATAGATATAAAGGGTGGCCGTCATCCTGTCATTGAAACACGCATGAATCCGGGTGAAAGTTATATTGCCAATGATCTGCTTCTGGACAGTGAAAAAGAGCAGATTCTGATAATAACAGGCCCTAACATGGCTGGTAAATCCGCGTTGTTGCGTCAGACCGCGCTTATTGTGCTGCTGGCCCAGATGGGCTGTTATGTGCCGGCACAAAGCGCCAGAATAGGTTTGGTTGACCGTATCTTTACCCGTGTCGGTGCCAGCGACAACATCAGTGCGGGCGAATCGACCTTCATGGTTGAAATGACCGAAGCATCGAGCATTTTGAACAATCTGAGTCCGCGCAGTCTGGTTCTTTTTGACGAACTGGGGCGCGGTACATCGACATACGACGGCATATCAATTGCGTGGGCCATTGTCGAATACATACACAATCATCCGTCAGCACATGCCAGAACGCTGTTTGCCACCCATTATCATGAACTCAATGAGATGGCCGCGTCATTGGTACGCATACGTAACTTCAATGTTTCCGTAAAGGAAGTTGACGGCAAGGTGCTGTTCATGCGCAAACTGGTACCGGGTGGCAGCGAACATTCTTTCGGAATTCACGTGGCCCAACTTGCGGGCATGCCGCCAAGTATAGTGAAACGTGCCGGAACCATTCTGAAAGAAATGGAATCGAACGGTCAGGACAAAAGCATTTCGCGTCCGGGACCTGAGACAGCAGCAGGTGCAGCAGGCATGCAGATGAGCTTTTTCCAGCTTGATGATCCCGTTTTGTGTCAGATCAGGGACCAGATTCTTATGACCGATGTAAACAACCTCACTCCGGTTGAAGCATTGAACAAATTGAATGACATAAAGACCATTCTCAAAGGAAAGAAGTGACGTTATCATGTCAACCGTAATTTACAGTTCACCAATATTCGGACCGGTTCATAGCCGCCGACTGGGTATTTCTTTAGGTATAAATCTGATGCCTTCCGATGGAAAGATCTGCACGTTTGACTGCATTTACTGTGAGTGCGGATTCAACTCGGAACGCAGACCGTCATCCCGTCGTCCCTCCAGAGATGATGTGCGTCAGGCCCTTGAGACCAGACTCATCGATATGAAGAATAACGGTCCGGAACCTAATGTCCTGACTTTTGCAGGCAATGGCGAACCTACCGCTCATCCTGAATTTCCCGGCATTGTCAATGACGTTCTGTCGCTTCGTGACAAGTATTTTCCGAAGGCCCAGGTCAGTGTCTTGAGCAATGGGACACGTATTTTTGATAATGACGTGTTTCAGGCGCTGCTCCGGCTTGACAACAACATACAGAAATTGGATACTGTCAATCAGGATTATATCGGCCTGTTAGACAATCCTGTCGGAAAGTATGATGTGGAGAAGGTAATTGAGCGTCTGTGCGATTTTAATGGCAGGGTAATGATTCAGACCATGTTTCTTACCGGCGCATTCAACGGACACGACATGACCAATACCTCAGAAGAATTTGTAAAACCCTGGATAGACGCATTGTTGAGAATCAAACCATATAAGGTGTTCATTTATACGGTAGCGCGTGAAACTCCTGTTGCCACATTGGCAAAAGCCTCAGCTGAAACCCTTGACGGCATTGCTGCCAGGTTGCGTGGGCTCGGTTTTGAAACTGTCGTATCATATTAAGATCATTTCTAATGAAAAGAATTGCTGTAATACTGTCATTGATATTCCTCCTGTCGTCGACCTCATATTCAGAGTCTCCAATCAGGGAAGAACTTGACAGTATTGTGGGTAAATGTCTGCCAAAGGGGACCGATGCCGCCATTATGGTATATGATCTTACTGATGGAAGGCCTGTCTATTCACTTCGTGAAAACGTGATGTGCCGGCCGGCGTCTGTTCAGAAGGTCATCACTTCGATTGTAGCCTTATCGGATCTGGGTGCTGATTTCCAGTTTGAAACCCGTCTGGAAATGTGCGGGCGCTTGTGTCCGGACGGCACTCTTGATGGTGATATTTATCTTGTGGGAGGTCTCGATCCGGCTCTTACGTCTGCGGAATTGAAACGCATGGTTACCGATTTGAAAACAGCGGGAGTCAGAAAGATTGCCGGCACACTGTATGCTGATGTCAGCATTATGGACAGCATTCCATGGGGGCCGGGCTGGAGTTGGGACGATGCACCATTTAGTTATCAGCCATTTATATCTGCGCTTATGGTTGACGAAGGCTGTATGCGTGTTCAGGTAGTTCCAACAAAGAAAGGCAACCGTGCCGAAGTTCTGCTGTTCCCAAAGAACAGTTTCATCAATGTCATAAACACTTCTGTTACAGATGACAAATCGGCTGGTCTTCTTTCCATGGATTATGACTGGCTTCATGCCGGAAACACCGTAAAAATAAGCGGAAATGTCACGAAGGCCACATCTGAATCGTTCAGTGTGCGCCATTCGCATGATTTTGCCTTTTCTTTGTTCCGGGAATACCTGGATGATGCAGGCATCTCCTTCTGTGATTTCGGGTACGGCAAATGTCCGGTTGTAACCAGCAATGTCAGTAGGGTGTCACATTCATTGAAAGATGTAATGAGACAGACTTTGAAGGAAAGTGACAACTTGTATGCCGAGTGTATGTTTCTGCGTACCTGCAATTTCAAGACAGGGAGACAGGCCTGTTTCTCAGAAGCGGCAAAATACACCCAGTCTTTTGTTGACAGAAAGTTCGGATTCGGTGCTCAGGAGTTGAATATAGTTGATGGATCAGGTCTTTCCATGTATGATTTCATGACTCCTGCATTTCTTGTTGACATGCTTTCACTGATATATAAGGAAAAGGACCTTTTCAATATCATTTACGATTCACTTCCTATATCAGGTATTGACGGCACGTTGAAAACGCGTATGTCGGACAAGTCAACAATCGGCAGGATTCATGCAAAGACGGGTTCTGTAACCGGAGCGTCCACTCTGGCCGGATATGTCCAGAACAGAAGCGGCCATGTTCTTGCTTTTGCAATAATGAATTCCGGTGTCAAAGCATCTCCAAGCCGGAATTTTCAGGATACGTTCTGCAAAGCGTTGAGTCAGTTCTGACGTTACAGCGTTTTAAATGCGTAACCTTGTTCTGTGAGCCAGTCAACGGCTTTTGGCAGGACAATTTTCAAATTGCGTTCACTTTTGAGCGAATCGTGAAACACAATTATTGATCCGTTGCGGGTATAATGCTTGACAATCCACAGTATCTTGGACGGTTTGATTTTGGGATTGTAGTCTCTTGTTATGACGTCATAGAATACAATGTCATACTCTTCTTTCATATAGCGGTAACTCCATCGGCGCATTATTCCGTGTGGAGGTCTGAATAGCCGTGTCTTGAACAAAGAGTCGCATTTCCTGACGTTGTCAATGAAATCAGGATTGCGCATGTGCATGGAACGCACATGGTTGAAAGTGTGATTGCCTATAGCATGTCCACGCTGGACAATCTGTTCGTACAGATCAGGATACTTCTGTACATTGTGTCCAACCATGAAGAATGTGGCTTTGATTCCCCTGCTGTCAAGAAAATCAAGAATCCATGTAGTAAGTTCTGGAATAGGACCGTCATCGAAAGTAAGATAAACCGAGCGGTCTTCCGGATTTTTCCGGAAGATACCGTTCGGGTAAATTCTGCTCAATAGCCAGGTCGGTCTCTCGAAGAACATTATCTTCTTCTCTTTTTGTATTCCAACGGATCAATTCCTGTCCTTCTCTGGAATTCCTGGCATAAGACACTGAACTCATCTGCAATGGGATTGAAGATCTCATTCTTAAGAATATTCCTCATCAATGGGAATACAAATGCGTCAAGGTCTTCTGCAAGGCTTATGAAACTGTCTGCAGAATAAGCCAGATGTTTGTCGTTCATGCTTATGAACCAATACATCTGATGTATGTAATTGTCTGTGATACCGGTTAATATTGAGGCGCTCTTTTCAATGTTTCCTATTGAAAGATAATTGCGTGCTGCGTTGATGTCAACAGTTTCGTTACGCGGTAACAATTCCTCTGAAATACCGGAATCAATGATATTCAGAATCCTTGCGGCTTCTTCAATTTTCCCTTCCATAACAAGTTCTCCTACCAGAGAATCAAAAATACGTCTGTGTGAAATGCACATACGCCTTATGGTCTGGTCAATGTATATGTCTGGGTTGTCAAGTCCTCCGAATTTGAATTTCAACAGATTGGCATACATCTTATCGGTATCAACCACACCCGTCATGTCAGCAAGCTCTTTCCAGTTGAATGGAGTTATTCTGAATGCAAGACCTTCAAGAACAAAATGATTCTTCAATCCCAGATAGCTGCTTTCAGGAACAGTAGTCGCTATATACAAAGGTCTTTCCCAATTGGCATTCGCGATTATGTCAAGCATCATAAGTTCGTTCTTGTACAAATATCGTTTGCCTTTCAGAGAAATGATCATGCGGTCAGGCATGTTGGCCTTGGTCTCTTCAACTGTTGCGCCTTTTATGCAGTCAGGTATTTTCATTCCTGACCTGATAACGGCGTCCTTATCAATCTTGAGCCATATTGTATCTGCCGGGATAATGTGGTTCTTTTTTACCCAATAATCAAGGACATAATGAAGTTCCAATGATTTGTCAACAACTTCAGCGCTGTTGTTTTTGAGTAGTGCCTGTTTAGCTGTCGGTTCCACAGGAACATAATCATTTGTTCCTGTCTCGTAGTCAATGCGTTCAAAAGAGATTGGCAGAGCCGGTGAATCGTAAGCAGGGCGCTTCATCTGGTCAATGTACCAGTCGGTCATCAGATAGCTCAGATTACAGCAGCGTGCATCTGTTCTGAAGCCCTCGGTCTCAAAATTGTACCACAATGGGAATGTATCGTTATCACCGTTTGTGAAAATTATCGGAGTTCCCTGTTCCGGCAGTGATACCAGATAGTTCTGGCCGAAGTCGCGGCATGCGTATCGGTTGCTGCGGTCGTGATCATCCCATGTCTGTCCAACCATCTGTATTGGAACGAAAAGACAGAGTACGAATGCTACAACCGGTGCTGCTTTTTCTCCCATCAGTTTTCCAAGCCATTCTGATACAGCGGCTACACCCAAACCAATCCAGATTGCAAACGCGTAGAAGGAGCCGGCGTAAGCGTAGTCACGTTCACGTGGCTGTAGGGGGGTCTGGTTAAGGTAGACAACAATAGCAAGACCTGTCATGAAGAACAGGGCCAGAATTACTGTGAATTGGCGAACACCATCTTTTCCCTTGCCGAACTGCCAGCACAGTCCTATAATGCCAAGCAGAAGAGGCAGGCAGTAGAATACGTTGCGTCCTTTGCCTTTAAATGCGTCAGGCATGATATCCTGAACACCTCCAATCAGCATACGGTCCACAAATTTGATTCCTGTAATCCAGTTGCCGTTTTGCGCTTCACCGTAATCGTTCTGGATGTCATTCTGTCGTCCGGCGAAATTCCACATGAAATAACGCCAGTACATGAAGTTGACCTGATAACGGAAAAAGAACTTCAAGTTTTCAAGTTGTGTTGGAATCGTAATTCTCTGCACCTGTCCGTTGCCTGGATTATAATTTACGGTGTGACCTTTTATGCCTCCGCACCATGCTTTGTATTGTTGTATGTGTTTGCCTTCAGAACTGTACATACGTGGGAAAAGCATGTTTTGAGCGTAAATATATTCACGCTTTTCATCCATCACGTAATAACTGTCCTTTTCATTCGGACCTGATTTTTCCTTACGGCCGTATGTTTTTCCTTTGGACTTGTATTTCGGATAGCCGGTATTCATGTCATAAGCCAGCTGGGAAGCGTAGGTCTGTCCGTAGAACAGCGGGCGTGAACCGTACTGTTCGCGTGCCAGATAGTCACCAAGTGAGAAAATGTCCTCTGGTGAGTTCTGGTCCATAGGCGGATTGGCGGTTGAACGTACCACGATGACTGCGTATGACGAATAGCCTATCACTATTGACATTACGCACAGCATTATGGTGTTCAGCAGGCTTGCACTTGGTTTTGCCTTTTCTGCAATCGACTTGGAGAACAGGTAGATTGCGCCTGCGGCAAGAACAACAATACCGAATACAATACCTCCTGCCTTATGACCGTAGAAGGGGATGCCTGCCAATGCTATGGTGAGCAGGAATGACAGGTACATCTTTGACTGACGGTCACCGCGCTGTGTCTCATAAACACTCCATATCAGAGCGCCTACAAGCAGAATTATGTAAATTATGAGTCCGGTGTTGAAAGGCAGTCCAAAGCCATTCACGAACAGCAGTTCGAACCAGCCGCCTACCTTCACAATGCCGGGGACAATTCCGTACAGCACAGCTGCTATTATCACTCCGGAAAGACAGAATGCCAGGATGCCGCCTTTCCATGTCGGATTATCAGCCTTCTTGAAATAGTAGACCAGTACAATTGCTGTAATGCACAGCAGGTTCAGCAGGTGTACTCCTACTGATACGCCAATAAGGTAGGCTATCAGGACCAGCCAGCGTGAACTGTGCGGATTCTCGCAGTCTTCCTCCCATTTCAGTATGAGCCAGAAGGTTACAGCGGTGCAGAACGATGAATAAGCATAGACCTCGCCTTCAACCGCACTGAACCAGAAGGTGTCGCTCCAAGTGTAAGCCAGAGCACCTACTATACCCGATCCGAATATGCTCACCATCTGCCATGCCGTGGGCTCTCCGTTTCTGGCAACCAGTTTCTTTGCGAGCATGGTTATGCTCCAGAACAGGAACAGTATGCACAGGGCGCTGAGAAGGGCGCTCATGGTGTTGACCATCATGGCAACCTGGCTCGGGTCGTTGGTAAGCTGTGAGAACAGGTTTGCGGTAAGCATGAATATCGGTGCCCCAGGCGGGTGTCCTACTTCAAGCTTGTAGCCTGTCGTTATGAACTCAGGACAGTCCCAGAAGCTGGCAGTGGGTTCAATGGTCGAGCAGTATGTGAATGCCGCAACCAGAAAAACCAACCATCCTATAATGGTGTTCAGTCTTTTGTACGTCATGATTAACGGTAAGTTATTGTTATTCTCAAATGTAATTCCGATTAAAGATCCTGGCCTATGTCGCGGCGGTTGTACTTGCCCTGGAACTTTATCAGTTCAGCGCTTTCAAACGACTGCTTCAAAGCTTCAGCCTTGTCCTTTCCGTATGAACTGACGGCTATGACGCGTCCTCCGGCGGTCACAACCTTGCCATTGGCGTCAAAGGCGGTTCCTGCATGGAATACAATGCTGTCCTTGACCTTGTCAATGCCTGTAATCTCAAATCCCTTTTCGTAGTGTTCGGGGTATCCGCCCGATACCAGCATGACACATACGGCCGAGCGCGGGTCTTCTTCCACCTGCATCTGGCCCAGTCTGCCTTCGGCAACGCCCTTGAACAGCTCAACAATGTCGGTCTTCAGGCGCAGCATTACGGTTTCGGTTTCCGGATCGCCCATGCGGCAGTTGTATTCAATGACCTTGGGCTGTCCTTCAACGTTAATCAGGCCGAAGAAAATGAATCCCTTATAAACAAGACCTTCTTTGGCAAGACCTTCAACGGTAGGACGTACAATCTGTTCGTCAACCTTCTTCATCCATGCCTCGTCGGCAAACGGAACGGGTGAAACGGAACCCATGCCGCCGGTATTCAGGCCGGTGTCATGTTCGCCAATGCGCTTGTAGTCTTTTGCGACAGGCAGAATTTTGTAGTTCCTGCCGTCGGTCAGAGCGAATACCGAGCACTCTATGCCGCTCATGAATTCTTCAATGACCACCTGGGCCGATGCCACACCGAACATGCCGCCAAGCATCTCCCTAAGTTCCTTGCGGGCTTCTTCCAGCGTAGGCAGAATGAGCACGCCCTTGCCGGCGCACAGGCCATCGGCCTTCAGAACATACGGAGCCTTCAGCGTTTCAAGGAACTTGAGTCCTTCTTCCAATGATTCTCCTGTGAATGTGCGGTATGCGGCTGTAGGTATGCCGTGTCTTATCATGAACTGCTTGGCAAAGTCCTTGCTGCCTTCAAGCTGTGCGGCAGCCTTTGACGGGCCGATAACAGGTATTCCTGCCAGCTGGGCATCGTTCTTGAAATAGTCCCAGATACCTTTGACCAATGGGTCTTCAGGTCCTACAACCACCATGTCTATGCCGTTTTCAAGCACAAATGACTTTATTGCGTCAAAATCAGTGGCCTTGATGTTGACATTCTGTCCCACGTTTGCAGTGCCGGCGTTGCCCGGTGCAATGAACAGTTTGTCAAGAAGTGGACTCTGTGCAATTTTCCAGGCCAGAGCATGCTCGCGGCCTCCGCTTCCAAGTAACAGGATTCTCATGATTCTATATTGTTTCTATTAGTTTCCTTTTCTGAAATTACCTCCCTTTCTCGGACCGTTCTTCGGACCGTTCTTCTTGTGGTCTCCACCCTTACCTGAGAACGGCTTCCGACCGCTTTCGCTTCCACTTCCGAACGGTTTGTGCTCACCACCGGCGCGGCGGAACGGTTTGCGTTCTCCGTCTTCACTGTGGTTCTGGAACGGCTTGCGTGAATAACTGCGGCCTTCGCGGTCAAATCGGCCTTTACCGGAGAATCTTCCTTTTGGAGACTCCTGTGCGGCTTCATCACGTCCGTTGTCACTTACCAGAATACCGTCTTCAACTTTCTGCAGACGTTCTGCCTGACGTGCCTTGTGGCGCAGGGTCTGTCCGCGACGGCTTACCGGTTCGCTCTTGTCAAGGAAAGAACCCTTGCCACGGAAGTCATTATATCGGCCGTCAAAAATCTCGTATTTGCGCAGTTCGCATGGCAACTGTCCGTTGAACAGGGGTATCTTGGCGCTCGGCTTCAGGCCAATCTTGTCAAAGCACTCAAAATGGTAGCTGATGACCCATGCCTGACCGCCCTTGAAGGCGTGTTTCAGACGTTCGCCTATCATTGCATACAGTTCCAGCAGGTGCTCGTCGTTAAGACGCTCGCCATAAGGCGGATTGGTAATCATTACGGCCGGTTCGGAAATCGGCTCGAAGTCTTTGAAATCGGCCACCTCGAACCTGATTACCTCCTGCAGACCGGCTGCCTTGGCATTGGCCTTGGCAATGTTTATGGCCTTGGGGTCCTTGTCGCGGGCAATTATGCTGTGTTCAAAAAGACGTTCCTGGCTGTCATCATTATAGATGGTCTCGAACAGGTCGCGATCAAAGTCCTTCCACTTTTCAAATGCGTAGCTGGTGCGGAACAGGCCAGGAGCCATGTTTCTTGCTATGAGCGCGGCTTCAATTGCAATGGTGCCGCTGCCGCACATAGGATCCACAAAGTCGCACTGGCCGTCCCAGCCTGACATGAGCACCATGCCGGCGGCAAGCACTTCGTTGATGGGAGCTTCGGTGGCAGCCATCTTGTAGCCGCGCTTGTGCAGGCTCTCGCCGCTGCTGTCCAGTGACAGTGAGCAGTCATCGTGCGATATGTGTATGTGGAAAGTCAGATCAGGATTGGCTACGCTCACGTTGGGGCGCTTGCCGTATTTCTCGCGGAACCAGTCGGCAATGGCATCCTTAACACGGTATGCCACGAACTTTGAGTGCCGGAAATCCTCGCTGTTGACAACGGCATCGACTGCAAAACTGTCTGAAAGGTCCATGTACTTGTCCCATTCAACGGTCTTGCAGATGTCGTACACCTGGTCGGCATCATCGGCCCTGAAATGGAGAAACGGTTTTAGAATGCGCAATGCTGTGCGCAGATAGAAGTTGGCCTTGTACATAAGGGCTTTGTCGCCCTTGAAAGATACCATGCGGTTGCCTATGCAGATGCTGTTGGCGCCCAGATTGGTCAGCTCCTTTGCAAGAATCTCTTCCAGCCCCTGGAAGGTCTTGGCTATCATTTCAAATTCGGTCATCAGTATGTTTGATGAAATAGTGCACAAAGATACTACAAAATTTTGTCATAACTTTGTATCTGGCAATCGGAACATTTCAGAACAGGTTCCGATTTCAAAAAACATGAACATGGTAATAGGAAACGGCATTATTGAGGCTCAGATTAACGAGATGGGAGCCGAACTCACGAATCTGAAGAGGTCTGATGGTCAGTTTGAATACATTTGGCAGGCCGATGCCGCCTTCTGGGGCCGTCATGCGCCCATGCTGTTTCCCATCGTGGGCAAGGTATGGGACGGCCATTTTCAGGTTGGGGACAAGAGTTATCCAATGTCGCAGCACGGTTTTGCCCGTGACAGCCGGTTCTCCGTACTGAATGCCGCCGGTGACAGTGTGGCCCTTGTGCTTGAATCGGATGCTGAAACCTTGAAGAAATATCCGTTCCCGTTCCGCATCGAGGCCGAGTACCGCGTGGCGGACTGCTCGCTTGAAGTGTCGTGGCGTGTCACCAACACCGGTTCGGGAGAATTGTTCTTCCAGATTGGAGCCCATCCGGGTTTCAACCTGCCGGACCACAATCCCGCCGATTACATACACGGTTATTTCCGCCTGCTGTCAGAAGGGGAGCCGGTCCGCAGTCTTATTGTCGGCAAGCTGACTCCTGACGGCTACCGCAGCGATGAGGCAGGCCTTATGTCGCTTGATACCGATGCCATGTTGCCGGTTACACCCGGTCTGTTTGCGGCCGATGCGCTCGTTCTTGAGGAACATCAGACCGACTGTGTGGAACTGTATGACAAATACGGGAACCGCATGCTGAGTCTGGAATGCCCCTGCGCACCCGTCTGGGGCCTGTGGTCGCCTCCTGCAAAGAACGCCCCGTTTGTCTGTATCGAACCATGGCAGGGCCGATGTGATGCCGCCGGCTTTACCGGTCCCGTCAGCGAACGCGACTACATCAAGTCGCTTGCCCCCGGCCGCACTTACACCTTCGCCTACCGCATCACCATCTGATTTTTTCCGCGTGCTACCCCTCACGATAGGGAAGGAATGCGCCCTGCAGCCCCACTTCTTTTAGCATTTGAGACTATGGAATTGAGGCTGTGGAATTTACTTGCTAAAATAGACATTATAAATTTTGCATGTTTATAATGTAAATCGCAATTAAATACCTGTGTATAAGCGTTATATAGTGTATTTACTGTCTGCTAAATGGTTAATAGAAATGTTAATGTATGCCAATTATTTAACTTATCGGCTTAACATTTCTCCATTTCCTGCATCATATTTGCGAACACCGCGAAAGAAAGAGAGCGGCGGACAAAACGGAATAACAAAAACAATTAAAAATAAGAATTATGAAAAAGAACATCATCGCAGCAGCATTGGTAGCAGTTTTCGCAGTAGCTAACGTAAACGCACAGAACTTCGAGTCAGAGGAACCGCAGGCAGAAGTAACAAGTATTGAAACCATAGTCAGTCAGCTGAATGAAGAAGATGCACAGAGCTTCATCACAATGTACCAGAGAATGATGAAACAGATTGAATGCATCTGCGCACAGAAACTGAGTGACGGGGAAAAAGCCGGCAGCATAGAAGACATCAAGGATTTCTACTATGAAATGTTCAGCAACATTCTTGTGACAGAGCAGAACGATGCCGCCATGAAGAGCGTATCACTTGAATACATTTACAACCGCATTGCAAAGTAAAACCTGTTAAAACAGGGCCTGAGAAATCGGACAGAAGGCTGGTCGCAAGACCGGCCTTCTCGTTTTTTTTTCATATTTTTGCAGTAGTTGATACAATAATTATCTGAATGGCTATGTTCAAATTTATCAATTACCGCATAATGGCGGCTGTAGCAATATGCTTGTGCCTGAATTCCTGTGCAAAAAAACAATACCCTGGCCCTGCCAACGGCATTTTTCACGACGGACTGGAGTTTGAAACCGTCCAGGGGCTGGTAACGGTCACAGCTCTGACCGACAACGCATTCCGCATAAGGTGCATACCAAAGGGCATCGAACTGCCCGAAATGCAGGAACTGATCTATACTGAAAAGATCGAAAAACCGAAAATCACTTTCATTGACGGATACCTGGCAGGGAGGTACGCCGGAAGATCAGGCGGCCGTCATCCGAAAGCCACCTTCAAAGGCGGAAACCTGAAACCGGGACCCACAGACCGCTATGAGCTGGGTACGGAAAACGGGAGGGGCAAGGTCCTGATTGACGGAGTAACCGGCCTGATGACTTTCACGGATGCCGATGGCAACATTATTCTTGAAGAAGTTCCAGACAGCCGATGCATTACGGCGGGCAGGACCGGCAGTCTCAATTCGCTGTCGGTAAGCCAGGGCTTCAGGACCGATGCGGACGAATTCATTACCGGTCTGGGGCAGTTCCAGGACGGTTATCTGAACAACCGCGGACTGACACGCCGCCTGACTCAGGTGAATACCCAAATTTCCATACCCATGATCATATCCAACAAAGGATATGGCATATTGTGGAACAACTATGGTCTGACCGATTACAATCCGAGCGACTTTACGGTCGAGCTGAAACAGGGCGGGGAAAGCGGACAGACGGTAACGGTTAATGCTACAGGCACATTGGGCAATGTTCGCGAACGCCGTTCGTTCAACGATTTCACGGGCGAATTTACTGTAAAGGAAGACGGGCAGTACTCCATTCTGCTGGATGTGGGCCAGGCCATGGCACGCAAGCAGTTCATGACCATTGACGGCGATACGGTATTCAACGTCAACAACACCTGGCTCCCGCCAACGACATCGGCCATCGTCAGCCTTGAAAAAGGCACACATAAGGTAAGGGTGAGCGGTTCTCGCGGAGACAAGCCGACAGTCGGAGTGCGCAAGGTCACAGATCGGACCGTGTTCTCAAGCCCGGTTGCCACGGCACTGGACTACACAGTATTTCTGGGTACTCCCGACGAGATAATATCGGACTTCCGCACCCTGACAGGCCATGTGCCGGCCATGCCTGAGTGGGCTTTCGGCTACATTCACTGCCGCGAACGCTATGACAGCCAGACGGAACTGCTTGAAAACGCCACACGCTTCCGCACCGACAGCATTCCCGTTGACGTCATTGTACAGGACTGGCAGTGGTGGGGCAAGTACGGCTGGAACGCCATGCAGTTTGACGAGGACAAATACCCGGACCCGAAGGCTATGACTGACAGCCTGCACGACATGGGCATAAAGCTGATGCTTTCAGTATGGTCCAAGATAGACAGGAACTGTCAGGTAGGAAGTGAAATGCTGGAAAAGGGATATTACATTGACGGGACCGACTGGATTGACTTTTTCAATCCCGATGCAGCGAACAAATACTGGCAGGAATTCAGCGCAAGACTGCTGCCGACCGGCATTGACGCATGGTGGCAGGATGCCACCGAGCCCGAAAACGATGACCTTTCAGGGCGTATGGTTACCGATCCGGTGACAGGCGGCATGATTCCCGGTGAGTTCTACCGCAACGCATACCCCAACATGGTAAACAAGACGGTATACGAAGGCCTGCGCAAGGACCAGCCGGACCGCGACCCCATGATTCTTACCCGCAGCGGCTTTACAGGCATTCAGCGCTATGGTGCCGTCAACTGGTCAGGAGACGTCGGGAACGATTGGGAGACTCTGCGGCGCCAGATTGCCGGAGGTCTGTCGCTGATGGCAACCGGCCAGCCATGGTGGACATTTGATGCAGGCGGATTCTTCCGTCCCGGCAACCAGTACACCGATGCCGACTATCAGGAGCGCATGATCAGATGGATACAGACATCGGTCTTCCTGCCGTTCATGCGCGTCCACGGCTATATGAGCCAGACCGAGCCCTGGAGATACCCCGATGAGACCCGCCGCATATTCGAGAATCAGATAAGACTGCGCTACAAACTGCTTCCGTACATTCTTGAAAGCGCGAAAATGGTCACGGAGCAGGACTACACCATGATGCGGCCGCTTGTCTTTGACTTCCCCCATGACAGTGAAGCGCTGAAACAGCAGACACAGTTCATGTTCGGCCCCAGTCTGATGGTATGCCCTGTAACGGAACCGGGTGTAAAGGAATGGAAAGTCTATCTGCCCAAGAGCGACAGGCTGTGGCATGAAATGAACACCGGTGCTACATACGACACCAGCACCGGGGGAATGTATGTCTCAATACCGGTCACTTTGGAATATATCCCGGTCTTCAATACTACAAATGATGCAAGATAACAATAACGAACTGTTGTCGGAGGTTGATGAAAACGGCAATGTGATTGGCTGTATTACCAGGGGCGAGGCCCATGACGGATGCAAGAAGCTGCATCCGGTGATACACCTGCACGTATTCAATTCAAAAGGAGAACTGTATCTGCAGCATCGTCCCAAATGGAAGCTCATACAGCCGGACCGATGGGATACCGCATGCGGCGGTCATGTGGCCTACGGAGAAAGCATTGGCCAGGCATTTGAACGTGAAGTTTCCGAGGAACTGGGCATCAGCGTTGCCAATGCCGAACCGCTTGGAGCATACGTTTTTGAAAGCGCCCGTGAACGCGAACTGGTCAACGTGTTCAAGGCAGTCTATGACGGACCCATCAACCCGGACAAGGATGAACTGGACGGCGGCCGGTTCTGGACGCGCACCGAAATTCTTGACTCAATGGGGAAAGGAACGCTTACTCCCAACTTCGAATCGGAATACCGCCGCTTCTTCTGAGCCGGACCGTTCAGCTAACCGGACTTTTCCTCGAACCAGGCTTTGCAGGTAGAATCTTACCAGGAAAGCATTATGCGGAATGACATGCGGTCAGGAATGCCTCCGGCAAAATCGCTGTCGGTGACATATACCGTCAGACCTCCGTCCCAATATTCGCAATCAATGGTGCTGGTCCACCTGTCACCCTGTTCGTTCTCGTAATGGCGGACGCATGGCAGGGTCATCTGAGAATCACGGCCTGTGTACAGATAGCAGTTTATCTGACCCCAGTTTAGAACGTTGCAGGTGATTTTCGGAATTCTGACATCGGCCTTGTAATATGTATTCAAACCATGACTGTCAGAAACCTTTGTCCAATGGTCGATGTAGAATTCGCCGCTGTACATATTGACTTCTTCCGCAATCTCGCTGCGTAAAGTGCGTGTGTCATTATCGCATGACATCAGTCCGAATGTCATGAATGCAATCGCAACCGTTGTAATGATCTTTGTTTTCATAAGCTTTGATTTATTTTTCATGACAAAGATTGCAGTGGAAATTTACCCGCAAAAGGGAAATTTCCTAAAGTCTTCGGGGAAATATCCTACAAAACGCAGTGAAGGCCGTTATCACAACGGCCTCCACTTACAATAATCAAAAATCCAATTTAATGCCGGCCATTGAACCCGGCCGGAAGGTTTGGCGCCGTTTTACGGCTGGCGCCCGCCGTTCCTATTTATAACTCTTTCTAAAAAAACTTACTTTGCAATACGACCGTTGATGTATTCCATTGAAATGCTGTTCATAGCAACTTCGTTCTGTTCTGTTACCAGAATGTTGCTGAACTTTTCAGAATATTCATCCTTTATGTTTTCAATCTTTGCGGTCTTCTGATCCTCGCTGATTTCCTTTGAGCATACAGCCTGGATTTCGTTGAGAAGTTTCTGATACATAGGCAGGAAGCTCTGTGCGTCGTCCTGGCTGAGTTCGGCAACTACCTGCTGAATGCTGTTGATTTCATTCTGAGTCTCTTCAACTGCCACGTTCTGTGCGTTTACGTTGGCTACTGCGAAAACTGCTACCAATGCTGCTGCGAAAATGTTCTTTTTCATAATTCTTATTTTTTTGTTTTTACTTTTCTGTTTTGTTGTTTGCCGCTCTCTTTCGCGGTGTTCGCAAATATGATGCACGAAACGGAAAAATGTTAAGTCATAAAGTTAATTATTTGGCATACATTAACATTTATATTAACCATTTAGCATGCGATAAATATACTACATAATGTTTATATACAGGTATTTAATTGTGATTTATATTATAAACATGCAATATTTATGCTATCGTTTTTAGCAAGTACGCAGGATAGGGATGCAACACATCAAAAAATACTGTAGGTACAATTTGGAAAACTTGTAATGCACTTCTACTTTTGTAACAAAGAACGCATAACACCAAATACAGATTCTATCCATGGAAAGCAATTATCAGACAGAGCTGGCCCGCGGCTACATTAACCGGACAAATGTGTCGGTCTTTCTTACCGGCAAGGCGGGAACCGGCAAAACCACGTTTCTCAAGAGCATAGTTGAAACCACTCCAAAGCGTTGCGTTGTGCTGGCGCCTACGGGTGTCGCTGCGGTGAATGCCGGAGGCCAGACCATACACTCCTTTTTCCAGCTGCCTTTGTGCCCGTATCTGCCGGACTGCAAGGAGCTGGTCACCGAATACCAGCTGCCGGAATCACATCGCCAGCTCAAGAAAGAGCGCATCAATATAATAAGGACGCTGGACCTTCTTATAATTGACGAAATATCGATGGTCCGGGCCGATCTGCTTGATGCGGTTGACAACACCCTGCGCCGTTACCGCCGCTCCACCCTTCCGTTCGGCGGAGTACAGCTGCTGATGATAGGCGACGTCCAGCAGCTGCCGCCGGTAGTCAAGGAATCGGAGCGCCCCTATCTGGAACAGGTGTATCCGTCGGCCTTCTTCTTCAGCGCCAAGGTAATGCAGCGCCTGCGCTATGTCACAATACAGCTTACCCATGTGTTCCGCCAGTCCGATGCGCAGTTCCTTGACATACTGAACGCAATACGTGACGGCAACATAACGGACGGTATGCTTGAACACTTGAACAGCCGCGTCGATTCATCGTTCCGTCCGGAAAAACGCAAGGGCGGGCAGTGGATACGCCTGACCACCCATAACATGCAGGCCGATGCCGAGAACCTGCGCAATCTGGAGCGGCTGAAGGGCCGCATCGAATATTACGACTGTGATATTGAGGGCAACTTTCCGCAGTCGGCATATCCGGCCGATGAAAGCCTGGGCCTGAAAGTGGGTGCGCAGGTCATGTTCGTGCGCAATGACAGCCGTTACGGACAGTATTACAATGGAAAGATCGGTATTGTCGATGAACTTGACGATGACCACATCATGGTCAGAGACCAGGACGGAGGCCTGATAGCCGTAGAACGCGAAACCTGGGAGAACACCCGTTACGAGCTGGACAGTGAAAGCGGCGAAATCCGTGCCGTGACCGATGGCAAATTCACCCAGTTCCCGCTGCGTCTGGCCTGGGCTGTGACTGTGCACAAGAGCCAGGGCCTGACTTTTGACCATGTGGTGATAGATGTGGCTCAGGCCTTTACCTACGGTCAGGTCTATGTGGCGCTTTCCCGCTGTCGCACTCTTGATGGCATAGTGCTGATATCGCCCATCAGAAGCCAGAACCTGTTCGCCATGGGCCGTACCATGAGCGACTTCTGCAACTCGTTCCCGGATGAGGAAACCGTTCAGAAGAGCCTCGGCCCCTGCCAGACCGGATATTATTTCGACACGCTGTTCTGCCTGTTTGATTTCTCCGGCATGGTGCGCCTTTACAGCTGGGCATACGGAATATTTGCGAAGGAACTCAAGGCGCTGTATCCGGCGCAGACGGACACGATGCTCAAGCTGTATGACCGGTGCAACGAACTTGAAGTCGTGGCATCGAAATTCCGCCATCAGCTGCAGCAGATCCAGGCCGTCACCTGCGGTGACACTTCCAGCCCGCAGCTGAAAGAGCGCATAAACAGTGCTGTGGGCTATTTCCTGCCCGCTTTGCAGGACATGTCGGCCCAAACCGCCAATATGCTTGCGGTCGATGTTGACAACAAGGAGGTCCGCAAGAGTCTGGCCGATGCCTCATCGGAACTGCTTCTGGCGTTGGGTCAGACCGTGCAGTGCATGCTCTCGGTGCAGAAGGACGGGTTCAGCGTTGATGAGTTCAACCGCATTCGCACCAGGGCACTTCTGAACCAGGCAGACAACGCAACTGAATCAGGCAGGAAAACCACTAATTCAGGGAAAAACAGTTCAGGGAAAGCCGTTTCAGGTAAATCATTACGGCAGCCGGCAAAGCCATCGGCCTCGGAAATTTACGGTGACATCGGCCATCCGGAACTTGTACAGCCGCTTGTGGCATGGCGTCGCGAAAAGTACATCGATCTTGGAGTGCCGGCCTACGTGGTGCTGTCGCAGAAAGCTCTTCTTGGCATTGCCGATGCCTGTCCCGAAACGAAGTCGGAACTGCTGGCCGTAAAGGGTTTCGGCAAAGTCAAATGGGAACTGTACGGCCAGGAGATTCTTGACCTTGTGGCCCGCAACAGAGAGTAATCCGAAGCAGACTTCAGTCAAATCATTTGTCCCACTCCAGGACTGTGATGTTCATGCCGAACACGTAACTGTAGTCAACACGGTCTGAAAGCTTGTTGACAAGATACAGGCGTGTGTCGCGCTCTGACGGAACATAATCGGGCTTTTGGATGTTCTGTGTCATGTCGGCGTCGAACTCAAGCGGATTGTCGGGAGTTCCGTTATCCTTGATTATAAGACGGAAAACCTTGTCGGTTTCAATGAATGACAGGTCAAAGGAACTGATGTTCCTGCGCAGTCTCTTTTCTCCGACACTTGCACACAGTTCAATGCAGCAGTATTGTATGTGATCTATTATTTGTTGGGGTATCTGGCAGACCTCGGTAAATACATTCAGATCATGCATCATGCTTTCCATTTTCGTCAGCTTGAAATCCATGCTGTAGTCAAAACGGACATTGACTGTAGTGGTGTCGAGCATAAGGAAACGCATGACGCCTTTGTTGCGCCTGTGGAATCCGTATGCGTACAGCAGCGCACCAATAACCATTGGAATGCTGCCGGTTACAAATCCCAGCCACAGTTTCTGGGCCGATACGGCCGACCATGCCATCATGTTCAGCGCAGTCAGTATACCTATGCCGAAGATAACTACAATTTTTCCTTCAACGTGTCCCATCAACTGCATGACAACTGTCGAATAAACGGCCAGGAAGGCGAAACACAGGTAAAATACGCCGAAGCAGGCAAACGGCATTCTGCAGGAGTCGCTCATTTCGGGCGTGTTCATGCCGAAGCAGACAAGAATAAGCTGCGGGAACAGAGCCATTACCAAAGCCAGAATGCTGAAGAACACCAGTGTCATCCTGATGCATCGTTCCATTACAAACCTGATGCCTTCATTGTCAGATTCTCCCTGCATGCGGCAGATGTGTGAAATGCCGGCAATGCATATTCCGACAACCAGTCCGAATGTGACCGATTCAACCTGAATGCACAGACCGAACTGTGACAGGGCCAGTGCTCCCAGTGAATGTGAAATCAGAGTGTTGCAGAACAGAACGAACAGATTTATGACAATATAGAAGATATTGAAACCGAATCCCTGTTTCAGATTCTGTCCCAGCATACTCCAGAAAGTCGTGTCAAAAGCCCTGCTGTTGAAACGGTATGAACTTTTGCCTTTCAGGAAGTGAGGTATGTATATGGCCAGATTCGTGATTCCAGAAATGACGGTTGACCATGCCGCGCCGGCAATACCCCAGTTGAAGACGGCAATGAATACAATGTCAAGAATCACATTCACCGAGTTTGATATGATGACACTTCTGGTAACAAGTTCCGGATGTCCTTCAACCGAAATGAAATTGTTCATTGTGGTGCAGAACGGCACGAACAGGAAATAGGCCAGCATAATGCCCAGATATATTCTGACTTGTGCCGCTCCGTTCTCGCCAGGGCAGAGAAATCTGCTTATCCCGTTCAGGTTCAGCGCTATTGTCATAATTGCAACGAGTGCAACCGCTACGGCCGACGTCAGAGAAATGGTGAAAATCCTGTTTGCCTGATCCCTGTTACCCGATGCGAGCTGCTTTGCGGCCAGAACACTTCCGCCCATGTTGCATATCAGCGTCAGAACGCTTACCGCATTTACCAGAGGCATGACGGTGTTAACCGCATTGAACGCATCGGTCCCCAACAGATTGCCGGTGCAGAGTCCGTCCACAAGTGTGGTTATGAGCGGTGCTATGGCTGTAAGAGTTGTGGAAACCAGTGTGGTCTTGAAACTGAAATCCAGCAGAAGGTGGTTCCTTCTTGCCGTTCCGTCTTCAATCTGTCTGCTCATAGTCGTATATGAAATGCATTCTTTGACAAGACCAAAGATAATGCATTTTGCTTTCCAATGATTTATTCTTTTCATTTTGTATACATACTTGCACCGTATAATATGAAAAAGCAGTACCTTTGCACCGACAATGTGGAAAGATTTGACCGCATTCGGGTTCCGGCCTGATGCGCCGACAGCTTGCAACCACTGAAAAAAATGCTAAAAGTCAACATTTCAAGACTCCCGTATGGAGTCGTTCAGCAGGTTTCCCCATTGTCATGTTTTATGCCAATGGGTAATTTTTTTTGTAAATCATGTCATATTTATTCACATCCGAATCGGTGTCTGAAGGACACCCTGACAAAGTTGCCGATCAGATATCGGACGCAGTCGTAGACGAAATGCTTGCCTTTGATCCGAATTCAAAGGTGGCTTGTGAAACACTTGTAACCACCGGTCAGGTTGTAATGGCCGGCGAAGTCACATCGAACTCCTACATAGACCTTCAGGAGACAGCCCGCAGCGTAATTCGCCGTATAGGCTATACAAAGTCGGAATACAAGTTCGATGCTGACAGTTGCGGAATATTCAGTGCAATACACGAACAGAGCCCCGACATAAGCCGTGGTGTGAACCGTCAGGACCCCATGGATCAGGGTGCAGGCGACCAGGGTATGATGTTCGGTTACGCAACCAGCGAAACCGAAAGCTACATGCCGGTATCGCTGTTTGTAGCCCACAAGATACTGAAGGTGCTGGCTGAAATCCGTCGTGAAGGTAAGGAAATGACTTATCTGCGTCCGGATTCAAAGAGCCAGGTGACTGTACAGTACAGTGATGAAGGCCGTCCCGAACGCATTGACACGATTGTGGTGTCAACCCAGCACGACGATTTCATCAGCCCTGTTGACAACACGGAAAAGGCTCAGTTGGAGGCCGATGCAGCCATGCTGGCAAAAATCCGCGAAGACGTAATCAACATACTCATTCCACGTGTCATCTCACGTATCGGTCGTGAAGAGGTCAAGGCCTTGTTTGACAATGATATCAAGTATTTTGTAAATCCTACGGGCAAGTTTGTCATAGGAGGTCCTCATGGAGACACAGGTCTTACCGGGCGCAAGATAATTGTCGATACCTATGGAGGCAAGGGAGCCCATGGCGGTGGCGCATTCAGCGGCAAGGATCCCAGCAAGGTTGACCGCAGTGCAGCTTACGCAGCACGCCATATTGCCAAGAACCTTGTAGCCGCCGGAGTAAGCGATGAGATACTGGTTGAGATTTCGTATGCTATAGGCGTTGCAAAACCAATAAACATCTGGGTCAACACATACGGAAAGAGCCATGTCAGCATGACCGACGGTCAGATAGCTGAAAAGGTGAATCAGATATTCGACCTTCGTCCGAAGGCAATAGAGCAGCGTCTCAAACTCAGAAATCCTATATACAGCGAGACCGCCAGCTACGGTCACATGGGACGTCGTCCCAAGGAAGTCGAAAAGACCTTCCGCAGCTGCAACGGTCAGACCAAAACCGTCAAGGTCGAACTGTTCACATGGGAAAAGCTAGACTACGTTGACAAGGTTAAGCAGGCTTTCGGCCTGTAATGCATGGTGGCGGGGCAGCCGGTTCAAATGCACGGAAGTGTGAGACCGGCTGCTACATCAGCTGCGGTTTTACTGCCGCAAACGGTTTCCAGTATTGCCAGACCGAAATCAATTGAGTGGCCGGGCCCGCGGCCGGTAATTATGCGGTTCCAGGTTACGGCCGGTTTCTTCATGAAATTTGCGCCCATGGAAACAAGCAGGTCCTGACAACCGTCGTAGCATGTGAATGTGGCTTTTTCAATTCCTTCAAGTTGACTCAAGACGAAATTCGGAGCAGCGCAGATGGCCGCTACGGCACCGCCAAGGCTGTAATGTCTGTTCATCAGTCCTATCAGTTCACGGCATTCGCCAAGGTTTTTTGAGCCTGGCAGTCCTCCCGGAAATATCAGCATATCCTGTGCAGTGCATGTCTTGCTGTCCTCCAGTTTCAGCAGTTCTGTCAGAGTCATATCGGCCAGAACTGTAATGCCATGAGCCGAGTCTACTTCCTTACTGTCGTTTATACTGATGGTTTTCACATCGGCTCCACCACGTACAAGAATGTCTCTGGTTGCAAGGGCTTCAATGTCTTCAAATCCGTTCGCAAGAAAAATGTATACGCCTTTCATCTTTAATTATTTAGTATTACAATTCCAAATATAGAAAAGTTTTTTGTCTTCAGTATCATAATTGATATCTTTGCTGTAATAATTTTGGACAAATGGTAATTTGGGGTCTTTCATGGCAGGCGTGGTACACCATAATTGTGGTGTTGACCCTGTTTTTGGTGTTGTCATTGACAAGAACCAGAACAGACATGGCTTTTCTGTGTACTATGGTTGCGCTATTTGTGCCTGGTGTACTGGACATTAATCAGGCATTCGGAGGCTTCGATTCCGAATCGGTTCTTGTTGTAGCCTCGATGTTCGGTGTCATTGCGGGTCTGGACCATACGGGTGTGTTGAACTGGATTGTCAGACATCTGTTGGGGACTCCGAAAACGCATACCGGCGCTGTGTTGAGAATAATGGCTCCTGTTGCATTTCTCAGTTCATTTCTCAGCAATACAACTGTTGTTGCACTGTTTGTGGGAATAGTAAAGAAATGGGCTAAAAAACTTGGGCTTTCTCCGTCAAAGTTGCTCATACCGCTCAGCTATGCGGCTGGAATGGGTGGTATCTGTACCCTTATTGGCACACCGCCAAACTTGCTCATTTCCGGAATGCTGGCTCAGGAAACCGGAAACAGGCTTGGTGTATTCGCTCCATTTTTTGTCGGTATTTTCTGCCTGATTGTCGGTGTCATAAGCATAATGCTGATGCGAGGCCTGCTTCCCAGCAGGAAAACGCCTTTGGATGCGGCTTCCGAGGCAGGTCTGTCAACTGAACTTACTGTACCGTCAAAAAGCATATATGTCGGGTGGGGTCTGGCCGATGCATGCCAGGATGCCGATATTGTTTTTGACAGCAGCAAGTTCATTGCAATCAGGCGTTTTGACGGACTGATTGTTTCTCCTGTCGAACCAGACGAGCCTGTCATGGGTGGAGACCGTATTCTTGTTGACGGAACTGCAGTCGAACTTAAAAGGATTTCTCAAAAAATGGGTTTCAAAAATGAGTATCTGAAAGTTGCGGTCGATCAGGATGATGATGTCAGGGGCAGTTGGAAGACTCTTACCTCGTTCCTGATACTGGTGGCGGCAATTGCTCTTTCCGCCTTTAATGTCATACCGCTCATCGTTGCGTGTATGACTGCAGCCGTGCTCATGATGGTTCTAAGATTCTGTACACCAACCCAGTCATACAAGGCAATAGACTTTGGTATCCTGATAGTGTTTGCCGGCAGTATTGCCATCGGAAACGCCATAAAGCAGACTGGTCTTGCCCAGATGATTGCAGAAGGACTGCTCGGGGTCTGCGGAACTAATCCGTATGTGCTTCTTGCGGCAATCTGTCTTGTTGCCACATTCGTTACGGAATTCATCTCGAACACTGCAGCAGGTGCAATTTTCTATCCCATTGCCATGGCTGCCGCCACGTCAATCGGAGCCAATCCTGTGACTTTCTGCATTGCTCTGATGGTTGCGGTATCGTCAAGTTTCGCCACTCCTATCGGGTCGCCGACACACATGCTGGTGTATATGCCGGGTGGTTATAAATTCGGAGACTTCCTGCGTGTAGGTCTGCCCATGAACTTCATCATTCTGGCAGCCAACATCTTCATCACTCCAATTATTTATCCTTTCTGAATGGACAAGCCGGTCATGTCGGGTTCTTAACTTGCGGCTGATTATCGTCTAATATTAGTGATAGGTTTATAAAAGATGAATATTATGAGAAGGACTCTGATATTTGCAATACTTGCAACAGTTGCAGGTCTTGCTGCAAATAAGGCCTACGCGAAATCAGCCGATTCGCAGGTACTGGTTGCCGGTCAGGAAATCAACTATTCACTTTCTTTGGGTCCCATAAAGGCCGGTCAGGCAAAACTTGTCACCACCCGCACCACATGGAAAGGTGAACCGGCCTACAGAATTGAACTTCTGGCCATGACCGGCAAGGCAGTCAGCAAGATATTCTCAATGAATGATACGCTTCGTAGCACAGTTCTTCCTGACCTTACTCCTAAAGCCTTCTGGAAGCACAGTCAGGAAGCCGATTATGAATCGGTCGAAAACGTCAGTTTTGAAGACGGTATCGTCAGGCTTGAGAAATTGCGCAAGGGAACGCTCAAAACCAACACTGTCAAATGCAGTGAGCCGGTTTATGACATGGTCAGCCTTGTCATGGTGGCGCGCAGCCTTGATTTCTCAAAGTTGAAACAGGGCCAGCGTTTTGAATTCAAGGTTGCCAGCGGTCTGTCAGTATCGACCGAATACCTGGAATACCAAGGCCGTGAAAGACTGAAAGCGGCGGGAAAGCAGAACGATTGTCTGAAGTTCGCGCTCATTGAACCGAAAATGGAAAAGGGCAAACTTAAGGAAACCGAACTTATGGTAATCTACATATTGCCCGATTCTACCCACCTGCCCGTTGGAATAGATTTCAATCTGAAATTCGGTACAGCCAAAGCCCGTCTGCTCTGAAATGACGGCAGATATGTAATTCAGTGAAGATTACCGGAATGCTGGCGTTCTGATAATTCCTCGGAGTAGATCTTGTCGAATATCTGCCGCAGTCTCTCTTTGTCGCGTATAATGCATCGCAACTCTTCCAGCTTGGCCGCATTTTCAGATTCCGGTATCCAGAGCTTCAGATAGCCGTTTTCGGCATATTTTTCATGAAGGTGTTCCACTGTCCTGTTCCACTGACCTTCACGCACCAATTCAGGATAATGTTCCAGTCCGTATTGGATTGTCCTTCTTATGACGGTTTCCGGAATGATCTGCCGGTCAGCTTCAGCAATTATCATTCCGTATATGCTTCGCGGACAATCCGATGATGATGCCCTATGGTCTTCGGCCGCCTGAGCTATCGTTTCTATCTGACTCTCATCGAACCACTGTTTCAGTTCCTTCATTTCCCGTATAATGCGTCCCGATTCCAGATGGTGTGTCTTGCGGTCAACTTCAAGACCAAGATCATGGCAGGCTGCCGCTACGGCTATCATGCGTAGGTCCACATTGTAATGTGATGCCAGGCTGAGAGCCGTTTCCATTACGTAACGGACATGGCTTTGCTGGTGCCCCTTGTCAAAGGCATCGTATCTCGGAATCACTGATTCCTCAATCCAGTTCAGAAGATTGGTCAGCACACCTGACTTCCCGGTTTGACGGGCTTTTCAACTGTGGTTACAGCCAGTGTACCGTCTGCGTCAAGGGCGCTCAGAATCATTCCCTGGCTTTCAATGCCGCGGATCTTGCGGGGAGCAAGGTTTGCAATGAAGCATACCTGCTTGCCTACCAGTTCCTCGGGCTTGTACCACTGTGCAATGCCTGACAGGATTGTGCGGCCTCCCAGACCGTCATCAATCTTGAACTGCAGCAGCTTGTCGGCCTTGGGCACCTTGGTGCATTCAAGCACTGTGCCTACACGGATATCGAGTTTCTCGAATTCCGGGAATTCTATGTTGGCCTTGATGGGTTCGGCCGGTTTTTCGGCGGCTGCCTTCTTTTCGTTATCTTCTTTTGTCTTGAGCAGCTTCTGTATCTGTGCGTCAATCACATCGTCTTCAATCTTCTCGAACAGAAGTTCGGCCTTGCCCAGTTTGTGACCGGCGGGCAGCAGGTCGATGCTTCCCAGACGGTTCCACTGTACGCCTTCAAGATTTATCATGCCGCGCAGTTTTTCGCTTGAGAACGGCAGGAACGGTTCGAATGCTATGGAAAGGTTGGCACAAAGCTGCAGGGCAATGTTCAGAATGGTCTCAACACGCTTCATGTCGGTCTTGGCCAGTTTCCAGGGCTCGGTATCGGCCAGATACTTGTTTCCAATGCGCGCCAGATTCATGGCTTCCTTCTGGGCCTCGCGGAACTTGAAGTTCTCAAGCAGGTTCTCCAGTTGTGACTTGACATCGGCAAACTCCTTGAGTGTGTCCTTGTCATAGTCGGTCAGCTCTCCGCATGCCGGAACGGTTCCGTCAAAATACTTTTGTGTCAGAACCAGCGCACGGTTCACAAAGTTGCCGTAAATGGCAACCAGCTCGTTGTTGTTGCGTGCCTGGAAATCCTTCCATGTAAAGTTGTTGTCCTTGGTCTCGGGAGCGTTTGCGGTAAGGACATAACGCAGAACGTCGGCCTTGCCGGGGAAATCCTCAAGATATTCGTGTACCCATACGGCCCAGTTGCGCGATGTCGAAATCTTGTCATCCTCAAGGTTCAGGAACTCGTTGCTCGGCACGTTGTCAGGCAGAATGTAGCTGCCTTCGGCCTTCAGCATCGACGGGAACACAATGCAGTGGAACACAATGTTGTCCTTGCCGATGAAATGCACCAGACGTGTGCTGTCATCCTTCCACCATGTCTCCCAGCTGCCGCGTTCAGGATGCGCGTCGCAGTATTCCTTGGTGTTGCTTATGTAGCCTATGGGCGCATCGAACCACACATAGAGAACCTTGCCTTCGGCGCCTTCAACCGGAACCGGTATGCCCCAGTCAAGGTCACGGCTCACGGCACGCGGCTGCAAGCCCATGTCAAGCCAGCTCTTGCACTGGCCATATACGTTGGGGCGCCACTCCTTATGACCCTCGAGAATCCATTTTTCCAGCCATTCCTGATACTGTTCCAGAGGCAGATACCAGTGTGTGGTCTCCTTCATGACCGGCTTGCAGCCCGTAACGGTACTTACCGGATTTATAAGATCGGTCGGCGACAGTGACGTTCCGCACTTCTCGCACTGGTCGCCGTATGCCTTCTCATTGTGGCAGTGGGGACATTCGCCGGTAATGTAGCGGTCGGCCAGGAACATCTTTGCCTCGGGGTCATAGTACTGCTCGCTGGTCTTCTGTATGAATTTGCCGTTGTCGTAAAGCTTGCGGAAGAAGTCCGATGCCAGCTTGCTGTGGGTCTCGGAACTGGTGCGGCCGTAAATGTCATACGATATGCCCATACCCTTGAACGTGTCCTTCATCTGATAGTGGAAACGGTCAATGACATCCTGCGGGGTCACGCCTTCCTTCTTGGCGCGTATGGTAATGGGCACTCCGTGTTCATCGCTTCCACCAATGAACATCACGTCCTTGCCCATGAGACGCTGATAGCGTACGTAAATGTCGGCCGGAACGTATGCGCCGGCAAGATGTCCAATGTGCAGGGGGCCGTTTGCGTATGGCAGGGCCGATGTAACCAGTGTCCTTTTAAACTCCTTCATTTTATTGTAAGTTATTATTTGTTCTTAATTGCAAAATTACACTTTTTTTCTGAATCTCTGGTTTGTGTGGAAACGTCTGCCCGTTTTTCATCTTCTATTCAAATATTGTCTGCGGATTGATGATGTCTGAGATATTGCATCAGTTTGTGAAGGATATAGGACAGTATCAGAAGGATGATTGTTATTAATAAGTAGGAGACTATGCTTTCTGGATCGAGTCCGGCTCTGATAATAACGTTTTTTAGAACTACGATGACAGGTAACTGCATCAGAAAAATTTCAAGACTTATTTCCCCGCCAATCTGAATAGCCTTGCTGTGAAGCAATTTTGTCAATATGCCATCTTGATTGTCCGTAAATATGAGCATCATCATTGCTGGTGGCAGGAACAGCCAAAACATAGCGCTGGCTTTTATCCAAAGAGGCGCGATATAATATATTGGAATGCTTGCTGCAACAAGAGCCACTGCTGTCATCTGCATTGCTGATACTTTGGTGGAGGATACATCATAATGTCCTGATGTGATGTACTTTCCGTATTTCTGGAATATTCTGAAGCATAATATGCCGATGAAAAAATCAATAAGCCGTGCAGGTGGAAATACGTATAGCAGATACTGCTCTGTAACAAGATGCGCAAATGAGCAATATACAGCCAATATGCAGGACATTATGGCTATAAGTTGTTTTTTCCCGCTCTTCATACCTGCCGGATAGAGCAGCGGAAAGGACAGGTAGCAGAATAATAAGCTGCTGAGAAACCACGATGTACCGTTCATTCCGAAGTGGTATGCCGGATCGGGTATCCAGCTCTGTATCAAAAGCAGGTTGGCCGCCAGCAGACGCATATTGACAGAATGTGTGCTGAGTATGCCAATAGCCAGAAACGGTATCAGTGTGATAATATAAATCGGGTAGAATTTCTTAAGCTGTCGTGCCGGCAGGGCTAAAGGATTCGTATCCTTTTCCGGGCGTTTGGAATATGACATTGAGCATACAAAACCACTGGTTATGAAGAAGAAGGCTACACCGCATTCGCCACCGAAATCAAAGCCAGCCAGGTGCGAGAAAACTATGAGCATGCAGAAGATGAACCGCATGGCCTGAAGGTTTCTGTTATAGTTCTTATCTGCGTCTATATCTGCGTGATGCATCTCTTTCATACGGTTCCGGATATGCAAAGTTACACTTTTATCACGAACCATTGTAAGTGTCTCAGCGTTGATATGATGTTCCCGTTGTGTCATTCCTACTTTCTCCAGTCCGCCCGGTCCAGTGAGCGGTAGCTTATGGCTTCGGCAATGTGATGGCTCTGCACCATGTCGTTCCCTTCAATGTCCGCAATTGTCCTTGCAACTTTCAGAATGCGGTTGTAGGCACGTGCCGACAGATCCAGCCGGATCATTGCATCGCGCAGCAGCAATAATCCTTCTCTGTCCGGCAATGCGTATCTGCTGACCATGGACTGCGTCATCTGCGAGTTGCTGTAGATTCCCTTCTCGTTACGGAATCTGTCCGCCTGAATTGCGCGTGCTGTTTCAACCCTGCTCCTGATGGAGCTGCTGGACTCAGTCCTGTAATCACGGCTCATCACCTCGAACGGTACCGGCAGAATTTCACATTGTATGTCAAATCTGTCCATCAGCGGGCCCGAGATTCTGTTCCTGTACCGGCTGATCATGTCGGGACGGCAGGTGCAGGGGCGTGTCGGATGGTTGCAGTAACCGCACGGGCATGGGTTCATGCTGGCCACAAGCATGAATGAAGCGGGGTATTCGACACAGTACTTTGACCGTGAAACCGTAATGCGTCTGTCTTCAAGAGGCTGTCGCAGCATTTCCAGCACCGTGCGGGAAAATTCCGGAAGCTCGTCAAGATAGAGTACACCATTATGTGCCAGACTTATTTCACCCGGTTGTGCGTTGGTCCCTCCGCCTGTCAGTGCCACGCCCGATATGGTGTGGTGGGGGCTGCGGAACGGCCGTTCGGTCATGAGAGAACCGCCCGATTTGGAAAGACCGGCTACCGAATGGATTCTGGTCGTTTCAAGGCTTTCCTCCAGGCTCAGGGGCGGCAGAATTGAAGGCATTCGCTGTGCGATCATGGATTTGCCGCTTCCCGGAGGACCGCTCATTATAATGTTGTGTGATCCTGCCGCAGCTACCTCCATGGCACGTATTACGGCCATCTGGCCTTTGACATCGGCATAATCCGGAAGAGATGGTGCTGTCGCTGACGCATTCATGCCCTGTTCTCCATTGAACGGTTCCATGCGGACTGTACCGTTCAGAAAGCCGATGACCTGTTTCAGATTGTCGGCCCCTATTATTTCAAGACCTCCGATTGCGGCGGCCTCAGGAGCATTGCCAATTGGCAGAATCATGCCTTTGAAACCGCTTTCCTTTGCCTTGAGAGCCATGGACAGGGCGCCTCTGACAGGAAGCAGAGTGCCGTCAAGGCTCAGTTCGCCCATAATCAGATATTCATCAAGGTGTTCTGTGCTGAGCATGTCTCCACCGGCCAGAATTCCTATTGCCAGCGGCAGATCGTAGGCGGCCCCTTCCTTGCGTATGTCGGCTGGCGACATATTCACAATTATCTGCCGTGCCGGAAACTTCATGTCCAGGCACTGCAAGGCCGATACTATGCGTTCATGACTTTCCCTGATGGCACTGTCAGGCAGACCTACCAGGAAGAAACGGATACCTCGTGAAGTGCTGACTTCTATAGTCACCACAAATGCGTCTATCCCTTGGACAGCCGCACCGAATACTTTTACTAGCATGGAAAGATTTTATAATAGTGCTGTTCATGTTACCATCTTATTTTCCGCATGTCACCATTTCTGACAGGAAGTTTCTGCTCCAGTTGGAATATGACATCCGAAATGTCCTGCGACTTGAATGAGAACCTTTTTGTTTCAGTAAGAAATATGTAAACCGGCAGATCGAAGTCTGAAGTAATATTCAGCAGTCTGCTGTTCCAGCCTGACGGGTCATTGTATGAGTACCATTTTAGCGTGTCATGCTGGATAGTCTGTTTCCATCGTTTGGTATTTACATCGACCGAAACATCCGCCAAATCAAGATGCCGGCCGATGAACAAATCCACCAATGTATCCATATCATTGCGTGCGTCAATTCCGGCTTCTCCATTCCAGGTTGCCCAAAGGCATACAAGCATGAAATTGTTCCTGTCTCCGACATTGGCAAAGTCATATTTCACTCCAGCCGTATCATACACGTCCATGCTGTTCAGATAACGGTTAATTTCAGGCTCATCTGACTTGAGTTCCGGTTTCAGGTATGTCAGAAAAGGGGTGTCCTGCATTATTCCGCTCATTTTCTCAACCAGATTCATCACATCCTGGCTTTCTGCATGCCATTTCTTCAGCGCGTATGCATAGATGATATAAGGTGTGACCTCCGAGAACGGGTCATTCCCAATGAAGGAGTCAATTCTTGCTGCGGTCTGTTCAAAGCAGTCGTCATCGGCTGCCTTTAATGCGAAGTCGTGGAACGATTCATTCTCAATGCTTCCAGTAACTGATGGAATACCGCCATCGGCAGCATCGGGTATGAAGATGCGCGCTTCAATGCCACGTTCGGCAAATACCGGGTACTCGCTGCCGTCCGGCAATAGAAGTATCAGAGTGGTCGCTGTATCCGGTCTGAATGACCATTCGAATTTTCCGCCGTCAGGGCGTATGGTGTCAACCCTGTCAAAACGGTTGTCAAGACCGACAACCAGTATGCTGTCATCGGAACCGCTTCCAACAGTACCGTCAAGCGTGAACATATCCTTGTTCCTGCAGCCTGTAAGCAGCAGAAGGGTACATGTCAAGGCAATGACGGCAATGGAAAAGGTTCTTCTCATTGGCAGTTGTTTATTTGGCTGCGCGTTTGCGCTCAAGTTCGTTCAGAATGACCTTGCGCATACGCATGCTCTTGGGAGTCACTTCAACGTATTCGTCATTCTTTATATATTCCAGAGCTTCTTCAAGAGAGAAGATTACAGGAGGTGCAATGTGTGCCTTGTCATCGCTTCCGCTGGCACGCATGTTGGTAAGCTGCTTGCTCTTGGTTACGTTTATTACCAGGTCGTTCTCGTGCACGTGCTCACCTACAACCTGGCCGGCATAAACCTGATCCTGCGGGTTAATGAAGAACTTGCCGCGATCCTGCAGCTTGTCAAGTGCGTAAGCGAATACGGTACCTGTCTCCATGGCAACCATCGAACCGTTTGTACGGCGTTCAATGTCACCCTTGTAAGGCTGGTATTCCTTGAAGCGGTGTGCCATGATGGCCTCGCCCTGCGATGCTGTAAGCACATTGGTTCTCAGGCCGATAATGCCGCGTGAAGGTATGTCGAACACAATGACTACGCGGTCGCCCTGGGTGTCCATCGATGTCATTTCGCCCTTACGCTTTGTGCAAAGGTCAATCATCTTGCTGGCGAATTCCTCGGGGACGCTTATGGTCAGTTCCTCGATAGGCTCGCAGTTCTTGCCGTCAATCTCCTTCATGATAACCTGAGGCTGTCCTACCTGAAGTTCATAACCTTCGCGGCGCATGGTCTCAATCAGGATTGACAGGTGCAGCACACCACGTCCTGACACAACCCATTTGCCGTCTTCTTCGGTGCGACGTACACGCAGAGCCAGATTCTTGTCAAGTTCAAGAGTCAGACGGTCCTGAATGTGGCGTGAAGTGACGAATTTGCCTTCCTTGCCGAAGAACGGTGAGTCGTTGATAGAGAACAGCATGCTCATGGTAGGCTCGTCAATGGCAATCGGAGGCAGCGCTTCAGGATTGTTCAAATCGCATATGGTATCACCAATTTCAAATTTCTCAAGACCTACAATTGCACAGATGTCGCCGGTTTCAACCGATTCCACACGTTTGCGGCCCATGCCGACAAATGTGTGCAGTTCCTTGATCTTCACCTTTTCAATGCTGCCGTCACGGTGTGCCAGGCTGCACATCATACCCTCGGTAATGTTTCCGCGGTTTATGCGGCCCACGGCAATTCTGCCGGTGTACGATGAATAGTCAAGCGATGTTACCAGCATCTGCAGGTTGCCATCCGGCTTTTTGGGCTCCGGGATGTGCTCGATGATGGCATCCAGGAGAGCGTATATGTTGTCGGTCGGCTTCTTCCAGTCGGTGCTCATCCAGCCCTGCTTGGCACTTCCGTAAAGAACCGGGAAATCAAGCTGGTCTTCGGTAGCGTCAAGTGCGAACATAAGGTCGAACACCATTTCATAGACCTCTTCGGGACGGCAGTTGGGCTTGTCAACCTTGTTGACCACCACAATGGGTTTAAGACCTATCTGCAAGGCCTTCTGCAGTACGAAACGTGTCTGAGGCATCGGACCTTCAAAGGCATCGACCAGCAGTATGCAACCGTCGGCCATGTTCAGAACGCGTTCAACCTCACCTCCGAAATCCGAGTGGCCCGGAGTGTCAATAATGTTGATTTTCGTGTCCTTATATATAATGGAGACGTTCTTTGAAAGGATTGTTATTCCACGTTCACGCTCAAGATCATTGTTGTCAAGCATGAGCTCACCCTTGTTCTGGTTTTCGCGGAAAAGGTTTCCGGCCATCATCATCTTGTCGACCAGTGTCGTCTTGCCGTGGTCAACGTGCGCAATAATTGCGATGTTTCTTATGTTCATTGTATATTGTTACTCTTTACCCTACAGATTGTTGGCATGGCCTTGGAAGGGTCAGCTTCAATTCACTGGCCAGTGCCATTTTTTCGCGCTGCAAAGTTACTGGAATTTTTTTAGAAAAGCATTGCGTATTAAAAAAGAAGGGCTAACTTTGCGCCCGCTAAACGAGTTTTCACAAAAATTTCAAGAAAATGTATTTAGACAAAGAGAAAAAACAGGAAATCTTTGGACAGTACGGAAAGTCTAACACGGATACTGGCTCACCAGAAGCTCAGATAGCCTTGTTCTCATACCGTATTTCCCATTTGACGGAACATCTTAAGGAGAACCGTAAGGATTATAGCACTGAAAGGGCTCTGACCCAGCTTGTCGGCAAGCGCCGTAGTCTGCTCAACTACCTCAAATCAAAGGATATTGAGCGTTACCGTGCAATTGTCAAGGCTCTGGGCCTGCGCAAGTAAGGCTGAAAAACAAGAAAAGAGGGGTTGACCGTCCGGCCAGCCCCTTTTTTTGTTTGCTTTCATTTCCTCGCTTTCATTTCCTCGCTTTCGTTTCCTCTGAACCGTTTCCTCGCATGCTTGACCCGTCCTGATTTTTGTTTACAGTTTTGAGCCGTTATTTCGTTTTTTTGTT
>JAKSIQ010000070.1 GCA_024398755.1 Bacteroidaceae bacterium
GCCAAAGAAATTCGATAGCATAGCTATGGTGCGAATGGTGAAGTTGTGCTGTCCACTTAGCCATTTTGTTATCTCGCTTGGCCTTTTGCCAAGGGCATCGGCAAACTGTTTCTTGGTGAGTCCTCTCTTACGCATGAGGAATTCAATCTCTGTAGCAATTGCAAAGGATAGATCAATTTCTGTAATGATGTCTTGAGGTACACTGGAGAGTATCTGCTGGAATTTGTCGTTGATGGTTTTCATTGCTCTGAGTTGTTAGAAGTTTCACTTTTATTATCTGCAACTTTATGGATTCCGTCGTTGATATCAATGGTCTTCTCCGTTATAGTGACGAGTCCCTTCTGTTGCTCCTCTTTGAGAAGACGTTCAAAGTTTTGTAGGGTTATTACATACCCTCTGAGAGTGTTATCTTCGTTGTAAGTACGCGAATTCTTGATGCCACCATTACCGAGGATTAATAATTTGTCCGACAGACGGAGACAATAGAGACGTAGTTTTGAGTTGATGACCGGTAGCGCAACGACGTGATCAGTCATCTTGCCTTCGGGACGGAATAGTCGCTCGAAGGCTCCATTCTGTGCAATCTTGTTTATGAAAGCAACGATGTGCATGAGATCAGGAGAATATACAGCATCGTCCTTAAACTTGCTATAAAATCGTTCAAATTCCGTTTGACTTTCGTCTTGGAACTTGAGTGTGTAAATAGTGCAATTGTCGGTTTCACTGACAAGTACGAGGTCTATTTCGTTCATGGTAATAATAGATTAAATTGTTAAGAATTGATATCTTCATCGCAAAGATAAGAATAATATTTCACTTATAAGTAAAATGAGGCAAAAAATGAATTTCAGAAGAAAAACGTCGGTCATTATGCTTTTCTGTAATGTTAATAGAGCCAGATTTTGCACTGGCGGTCGAATGTGTAGTTGACGTCACCACGGTTGTTCAGATCTTCAATCTTGATGGTGCCATGAATATATTTCTTCAGGTTGCGGCCTTTGTATTTCACCTTGACAGGCTTTGACGGGTCTATCATGCTGTCATTATAATATAGGTAGAAGTATGAGTAGTCACAACGTTCCAGATAGAATGTATTTCCCTTGCGGCTGATAATAATGGTCTTGCCACGCTCAATTTCATCGGTTGGAACGCTCAACCAATAGAAATGCTCCCTGGTGACCTCTTCCTGACGCCACACAATGCGGTCAGGGTAGGGGTTGCGCTCAAATTGCGACATCCATTTGACAGCCGCTGCATCTTCAAGATCCATCCAGTGAGGCTTGTCAGCCAGCACATGCGTTTCATGAATATATCCAGCGGGGTCAGTAGCCTGCAGCGAATCCAGTTCAAGACCGCGTGCTGCAACCTCTCTGTTGCGGTTGTAAGCGGCATCCTGACCGCCAACCCAAATTGTAAAAGGCATATTGCGCACGTTCTCAAGATGCACGTCACCCGGGTGCCCAGCCATCATGGCTGCGGCAGCAAAGTGGTCTGCAAGCCTTGGGGCAAGCCTCCATACGCCATCGCCGCCAGCGGAATATCCCATCAGATAGACCCGGTTTGGGTTCACGTCAAGCTCACTGACCATGGTCTGGATGAGTTCTTCCAACATGTTGTCAATAGGGGCCTTGAACCACATGTCCCAGTCATCCCACGGCGCACGCGGGCATACATAGACACCCTCTTCAGGCTGATACAGGCGCTTCTGGTTCTCCCATTGGCTGTCATTGACACTGTGTGCGGTATTGCCTCCGCCATGCATCGATATGTACATGCTTCGGCCGCCCTCAGGCTTCTCTCCGAATATCTGGTAAGAGAACTTCATTTCAAGACCATTCTGCCTGATGCTCTGCTGTGCCATGTTCTGCATCCATCCGGCACGGTTTGCCCTGACCCATTCATCTTTAACGGCCGATGCATTGTCACTGGCGCTGTTCGTTGGTTTCAACCCAGGAGCAGAGGCAGAAAAGACATAATTCTCAATATCCTTATTACTCTTGATAATTCCGATGCAGCTGCCATGCCATGTCTCCCGAGTCAGGCTCTGGTGGTTTGTATGGTCATTGGGATTGCCATTGTCTGTTGCACGGAAACTGTCTGAGAAAGTAACTGGAACATTGGCGTTAGGGCAGACTGTTCCATCCTTGTCAACAACGTATGCCCTGTAAATACCGTATCCCTCATATTCCAGTTTCAGCGCGTACGGTTCACCTGCAGTCTTAGATTCCCAGTATGCCTCGATAATACCATCGTTGTATCCTTTTGCAAGCAATGTACCCGGCTCAAAATCAATATTGTAAACGGCCGGTCTTGCATCGGAGTCCATGGTCTTGCGGCCAAGTGAACGTCCGTTCAGGAACAGCTCAACTTCCTGACAGTTTGAATAGACTTCAACGTACTGCTTGCCCTTTCCGGGTTCGGCTGGAGTCCAGTCAAGAACCAGTTCCTGGCCTTCACGGCGGGCAAATGCCACCATGGGTTCCTTTGACCACCAGCTCTTGCGCTGCAGTCCCAACGGCTTGATCTGTCCGGTTATGTCAAGCAGGGCAGTGTTCCATGAAACCTGCGGCCACTCAGCTTCACCCAGATACTCAACGCCGGTCCACAGGAACTGTCCGCACAGTGACGGGTCATCACGCAGCATCAGCCAGGATTCCCGGTCATGGGTGTTCTCTGTTCCAATGATTACCTTCTCTGGATGCGCCTCGTGGTAGGCCTTCAGTTCATCAATGCGGTAGTTCTGGCCTGAAACATCCATCATCTCAGCAAATCCGTTCCTGTAAACGCCCGACGAATTAGGGCGGAAAAGAGCCATGGTAACGGGGCGGGTAGGGTCCAGTTCATGAATCAGGTCCTGCTGCTGGCGGTATTTGCGAAAGCCGTCTTCATTGTTCAGATTGTCCCTGATTTCATTTCCAACACTGTAGATTACAACACAAGGGTGGTTCCTGGCGTTCTTAACCATATCCTCAGTATCCTGTTTCCACCACTCATTGAAATGAAGGTTGTAACCCTTCTCGGCATGTGGTTTTGCAGCCTCCCATGTATCAAATGACTCAACCATAACCAGAAATCCCATTTTGTCACACAGGTCAAGCAGGTCCTTTGACGGCGGGTTATGGGCAAACCTTATGGCATTGGCCCCAATCTCCTTCAGCTTATCAAGACGGCCTGCCCAGACTCCATAATCAAAGACTCCGCCCAGTGCGCCGGCATCGCTGTGCAGGCACACACCGTACATCTTCATGTTCTGCCCATTCAGCCAGAAACCAGTCTGGTTGTCATAGCGTATGTCCCTGATTCCTACAAAAATGCGTTCGTCCTGAACGGCCTGGCTGTCTTGCATCAGCTTAACCTGAAGAGCATGGCGAACAGCATGGTCCGGACTCCATTTGCCCAAGCCATCAACCGGAATCCTGATATCTTCCGTAATCCGGCTATGTGGTTCAAGCAGGACCTTGGCATCGGCCTTTCTGCTTTCCAGGTCTGCGGAAAGAGTCACAATTTTCTGTTTGTCAGAAACGTTGCATATCTCAACCTGTACGTACTGGAAGCCATCCTTTGTGTAGGTATATACGCCCTGATAGGGAATGTACACCTCATTTCTTTCCACCAGCCTGACATTCTGGTTGATACCGCATCCGGTGTACCAGCGCGATGCCGGCTGCACGCTGTTGTCAACCTTCACGGCAATGCGGTTCTTGCCCTTGACTATGAAGTCCGATACATCATAGCAGAAACTGGCATATCCGCTGGGACGATACCCGACCTCATGGTCATTCACATAGACGGTGCTGTGTGACATGACACCGTCAAATTCCAGGAATACACGCGGCCTGTCCTTGTCTGGCTTGTACTTGAACTCCTGGACATACCAGCCGATGCCTGCCGGCAGCCAGCCGCCCTGTTCCATCGGGTTATCCTGACTGAATTCTCCCTCAATGCTCCAGTCATGGGGCAAAATGACGGTTCTCCAACCTTTCACAGAGTGCGTCTGCTCAAGCGTTATATCTTGCTGAATGAATTGCCAGGCATCACTCAATGCGTTATGAGTAGCACATAAACATGAGCTTGTGGCAATCAACAACAGAATTGCAATTACAGATAGCCTTTTTGGAACAGAGTTCATACGGTTGATTCCTATATGCTTATTTGAAAATCAGCTGTGCAAATTCATAAAGGCTGCGACGCCATGTGTGCCATTCGTGGGCTGTGCCCTCTGAAATGTAGCTTACGGCCTTTACGCCAATCTTGTTCAGAGCCTCGGCACCCTCAACTACACCGCGGTTCTCCTTGCTTCCCTGACTCATGAAAACCAGCTTGGCTGTCTCCTTCAGGCCCTTTGCGCCCTGAACGGCTTCGGGAGTCATGCTGCCGCCGCTGAACATGCCGATGTATGCGAACTTGGTAGGGTTGGCAAGAGCAATGCGGCTTGTCTGACCGCCACCCATTGAAAGACCGGCCATAGCACGGTGTGCGGCATCGGTATAAACACGGAACTCCTTCTCAACCATAGGGATGATGTCATTCATGAGAACCACCTGGAAGGCATCGTTTGTGGCAGCACCCTCGGCAGGAGCATACTGGCCCTTCAGATGTATGTTCTGGCCCTGACCATAGTCCATGACAATGATGAATGGAACTGCCTTCTTCTGGGCAATCAGGTTGTCCATAATCTGGCCGGTGTGACCCTGAACGGCCCATCCGTACTCATTCTCGGCATTGCCATGCTGCAGGTAGAGCACAGGATACTTCTTGTTAGGATTCTTGTCATATTCATTAGGCAGATATACATAGCAGTGGCGCATGCTTTCTGTAGCCTTTGACCAGTAATACTTCTCTACGATAGAGCCCTGTGGAACATCCTTGATCTGCCAGAAATCCATATCGGCTGACGGAATCTCAATACCGCTTCCCCATCGGCCTGCACCGAAGAATGACACGGTACCCGGATCAGGCATGGCAGTTCCGTCCACAATGATCTGGTAATAGTGGAAACCAACGTCCTGAGGGCGTGTGGTGCCGGTCCATACTCCGTTCTCGTCCTTGGTCATTTCATAGCGGCCACCCAGGTCAATCTGGACCGATGTAGCGCCCGGAGCCCTGAGCTGTACACGTACTGCACCCTCTGAGTTTACCATTGGGTACTGCTTGCCCGGCTGATTCGTAAGATTAGGCTGGAAGTCTTCCTTTGCCTGTGAGTTTGATGGAATAGTAGCGTTTCTCTGCTGCTGTGCCTGTACCGATGCTGCAGAAAGCATCATTAAAGACATGATTGGAATCAGAAGTTTTTTCATAATTCAATTGCTTTGTG
>JAKSIQ010000071.1 GCA_024398755.1 Bacteroidaceae bacterium
CAAGCTGGCTTAGACAGACCAACCTTAAACAAAGAATAGATATGATGCAAAGAAATGAATCAAACCGCTGGAACAGGCTCAGAGCCCTGTTCGTACCGATTGTTGCAGCAGCTTTCATGGTTGTCAATTCGTCTTTCGCCAGTGCCCAGGACAAGGATTTCCATTGGGAGCCGTTCCAGGACGGCAAGACCTGGGTGTATGAGAACGGTATGGCCAAAGTGCGCACGGTCGATGGCGTTGAGGCCAGTATGAAGACTACCGAGGTGGCAGACTACCTGGCCAATTACAAACCGGTCAAGACTACCCGTATGACCCTGCGCTACGTACCCACCATCGAAGACCTCAATGATGCGTATCCGCTGGCACGCAGTCTTGCCGACAAGGGCATACACGTAAGCATTGCCAACAACGATGAGATGCTCACCGAGATGACTATGCCGGAATACCGCACCCCCGCCATCTATGACCTCGGTGACGGCCGGTTCCGCTTCGAGGTGAACTGCAATCTGAAGAGGAATGTCCATCTTTCACTGCTAACATGGGACAAAACATTCATTAAAGTCGTGAACCCGTCGGTAACAGGGAGCCTTGATGAAGTAATGAAGTGGATTGACCTGTTTGATGGACACGGACTTGCCATATATCCTAAGACAATGACTACAAGAGAAGCCGATAAGATTGCCAAGGCTGTATGGAAACGCGGACTGGATCAGGTATCGGTTGTCAGCGAACAGACTTTTCTGAACAATTATCAAGGTTTTCCATGCGAGTCGCATCTTACCACCATTGTTCCCAAGAACTACAGTTTTGAAAAAGAATTCGGCACCATACCGGCTCTCGATGCAGTAATGAAAATGCATGAGAACCACACATCGGCCTACTACGACAAGGGATTGCGCGTTGAGAAACCCAAGTTCTTTGCCGGCGATGCGTGGCACGAAATCACCGATGTCATAAACGGACCTGACGAACTGATTCTGATTACCCGTATCGATCAAGGCTCCTACCAGTGGGTGATAGGATTATCCGACTGTGAGATTGAGGCTGGTGGAGTACGCTACAAGCAGACCCGCAGCGAGGGTATGGAAGGCTTTGAATCGACATATTTCTGGAGTCCTACTTTCGCATACTATTACCAGACCCTGCATTTCCCGCCCATTCCCAAAGATGTCAAGACCATCAACTTCTATGAGAGCAACCCTACGAACACCATCACCAAACTGCAGGTCGTTCCGGACATAGACATCTTTGAAGGTGTCAGGGTGGTGAAATATGAGGATGGTCCGGAATACGTTCTCAAAACTACGCACGTGGGAGAAGACCCGGGCATCAGGGACGTGTTCAGTGTAGAGCGTGTGGACTTTACCGACACCGAGACTACAATCTACTGCGAAGCTTTCATACGCAACGCCCACTCATATCCCGGCCACATAAGCAGCGACTACAAACTTACACTTGCCAATGGCCGAGTATTGGAACCTATCCGCTACGAGGGCGTGCCTGTGGATCAGGACTTTGACCGTCACGGAGACTGGGTAGGTACTCCGTTCCAGGTGGTATTCCCGGCAGTCACTTCCGAGGAATGGGAAGAAGGCGCACCCGTTCTTACCGGTTCCGTACTGCACGAACCTGTGTCAGTTCAGTTGAGGGACGAGGCAATCCTTTATTTCCATGAAGTGGAATTTGACAGATTGGAACCGGGTGAATACGACGCTGACATGCTGGTTACCAAAGAAACAGACGATGAATTATTATATGAATTTGGGGGACAGATTCAAGAGTTCACTGTCAGTTCAGACGGAACAATAACTGTCCGTGGTGACAAAACAGGCCATCTTAAAGACGGAAAGTATCGTCAGGAAACGGTAACCGTTGAAGGAGCGAAACAGCTCAAACTCAGCAATAAGAATAAGACATTGCAATTTCGTGTCTCAGCGTCAGCAGTGTCGTCGGATTATTCAGAAGATAATGGAGGCGCAGTCCAGATTAATTTGATGCATATTCGGGAAGATGCCGGAGCGGATTCTCCTTCAGAAAGTTCGGGAAGACCCGATTGGGGTATTATTATGATGACTGTCAATGAAAAATAGATAGTCCGCTGAAATAAAAGTAGAATTTGTAAAACAACGGGAGCCATTTGCACTGCTGCAGGTGACTCCCGTTGTGTAATGCCAAATTTGTACCAGGCCGCCGGTGAATGAAGCCACTTTGATGAAAAAAGCACTAACTTTGCAGCCGGAACAAGAATTTTGAAATGGCTGAACTGAAAACACCGCAGGAGCTTGGCACTGAAAAAATAGGCAAGCTGCTTGTACGCTACGCTGTGCCGGCAATCGTAGCCATGCTGGCATCATCACTCTACAACATTGTTGACCGCGCATTCATAGGACACGGGGTCGGTCCGATGGCACTGTCCGGACTTGCGGTCACATTTCCTCTGATGAACCTTTCGGCAGCACTCGGCTCGATGGTCGGCGTGGGTGCCGGAACCATGATCTCGCTCAAGCTGGGCCAGAAGGACAACCGCAGCGCGCAGATTCTTTTCGGCAACGCCATCACCATGAACGTGATTATCGGCATTACGTTCGGCGTAATGGCGCTTATATTCCTTGAGCCTATTCTCAAGCTTTTCGGTGCGACCGATGCCACCATGGGCTACGCCAAGGAATACATGACCATAATTCTCATAGGAAACACATTCACCCATCTGTACCTTGGCACCAACTCCGTACTGCGTGCTGCAGGCCATCCGGCAAAAGCCATGACGGCAACCATAGGTACTGTCCTGCTGAACACCCTGATGGACTGGCTGTTCATAATGGTGTTCGGATGGGGAATCAGAGGTGCGGCCATAGCCACGGTTATAGCCCAGGTCCTTGCATTCACATGGCAGTGTTTCCAGCTTTCCGACAAAAGCGAGCTCATTCATCTTGAAAGCGGCATATTCCGCCTGCGCGGAGACCTTGTACGCAACATAGTGACCATAGGCCTTTCGCCATGCCTTATGAATGCAGCCGCATGTCTGGTTGTACTGCTCATCAACCGCGGCCTGCTGGAACACGGAGGCGACATTGCCGTAGGTGCATACTCGATTATCAACAGCATGGGATTCCTGTATGTGATGACGGTAATGGGATTCACGCAGGCCATGCAGCCAATTGCCGGGTACAATTACGGCGCGAAACGCTATGAGCGCGTCCTGAGCGTATTCTACAAGACCCTGCTGTGCGGCACCATTGTCACGACTTTGGGATTCTTCATAAGCGAGCTGCTGCCGGATATGTGCATAAGAATCTTCACAAATGACCCCGAACTGACCGGGATAGCACGCCACGGCATGAGAATCAATTTCCTGGTTTTCCCGCTCATAGGTTCACAGATAGTCATTTCCAACCTGTTCCAGAACATGGGTATGCCAGGGAAGTCAATCATCATGTCACTGTCGCGTCAGGTACTGCTTCTCATTCCGTGCCTTATAATACTGCCCCGATATTACGGAATTGACGGAATATGGTACAGCATGCCATTGTCCGACGCCATATCGGTCCTGTTGGGCATTGCGCTCATCATACCGCAGATTCACAAGCTCAAACAAATGGTCAAACAAGAAAACATCTGACAATATGGACAAGAATTTCGCAATTTGCATAGGACGCCAGTTCGGCAGCGGCGGACGCACCGTATCACAGAAACTTGCAGAAATACTGGGTGTGAACATTTACGACCGCACGCTTCTTGAAAGCGCCGTAAAGGAAACGGGAATGAGCGCCGACATGTTCGTCAAGGCCGATGAGGCCCGCCGCGGAGGCAAGGGCATACGTTCACTGTTCATGAACCATCTGTCAGGTTCCCATTCCGGTTCCCTGCCCGGCAACAACTTCCTGAGCGACGAATCGGTCTTCGGCATGCAGGGCGACATCATACGCCGCATACACGAGCAGGAAAGCTGCATTTTTGTAGGCCGGTGCGCAGATTATGTACTGCGTGACAGCGACCGCATTCTGAGCGTTTTCCTGAGTGCTGACCGCGATTTCCGCATACAGCGCCTCAAGGCGCATGACGACACATCGGACCGCCGCGCCGAATCGATGATCGACGAAGCGGACCGCAAGCGCAGCGCCTACTTCAACTACTATACCGGACGCAACTGGTCCGACCCTGCAAGTTATGACCTTTGTCTGAACACATCGGCTCTTGGGCTTGAAAGATGTGCGGAAATCATTGCAGACGTTGCCCGCACAAAACTTGAAATAAAGTAAGAAACGGCATGAAGCGCATAGGTATCCTTTCCGACACCCACGGTTACTGGGATGACCGCTATGCGAATTTTCTGAACGGCTGCGACGAAATATGGCACGCCGGCGACATGGGGTCATACATCATTGCAGAACAACTGCAGCAGATTGCCCCGCTTCGGGCAGTCTATGGCAATTGCGACGGGCAGGACATAAGGCGCGCCTTCCAGGAAATCTACAGGTTCAGAGTCGAGGAAGCGGAAATAATGCTCAAGCACATCGGAGGCAGCCCGGACCATTACGACCACAGTGTCCGCCAACAGTTGCTTGACGAAACTCCCCATCTGTTTGTATGCGGTCATTCCCACATACTTAAGGTTCAGCATGACAAGACCCTCAACATGCTGTTCATCAATCCCGGAGCAGCCGGACTGCAAGGATGGCAGCAGGTCCGGACTCTTGTCAAACTGGAAATAGAAGGCCGCAGTTTCCGGAACCTGGAAGTTCTTGAAATAAAGCGTTGACAACCAAAGGATAATTATCCATATAATATTTGCGGCACTTAACATTTTGTCATTAGGCAACTATCATTATCAGTAACGCGACAGTTACATTATCATTAACCTATTAAAACTGATCAGAATGAAGAAATTTATGTTTGCAGTTGCAGCCGTTATGGTTTCAACTTTGAGTTTTGCACAGGGATTCGGTGGCGGATTCGGTGGCGGATTCGGCGGTGGCCAGCAGATGGACCCCGAGGAAAGAGCAAAGATGCAGGCTGACCGCCTGAAGGAACAGCTCGAACTGACCGATGCCCAGTATGATTCAATCTTCACATACTACGTTGCCAATGCCAAGGAGCAGGCAAAGCGTCGTGAGGAAATGCAGAATGGCGGTGGTATGCCTCAGGATATGGACATGCAGGCCATGATGGAGCAGATGCAGAAGCAGCGCGAAGAGCAGGAAAAGAAGCTCAAGTCATACATGACTGAGGAACAGATCAAGAAGTATGACGAAGCTCAGGCCGCACGTCGCGAGCAGATGCAGCAGAACGGTGGCGGATTCGGTGG
>JAKSIQ010000072.1 GCA_024398755.1 Bacteroidaceae bacterium
ATGCCTCAGATGGGTGGCGGTGCCGGAATGGGCGGTGGAATGTCCATGGGTGACCCTGCTGACCTCATTAAGGCTCTTGAATGGGTGATTGCCCAGAACGCTGACAAGAACAGTCCGTACTACGGCAAGCTTGACCTTGACAAGATTGCAGCAGCAGGCATGTCATGCGGTGGTCTTGAAGCTCTCCACATGTCTGATGACGCCCGCGTAAAGACCATCATGGTCATGAACAGCGGCTTCTTCAACGGCGGTGACGACAAGGCAAAGCTCAACTCAATGAAGACAAAATCAGTCATCTGGATTCTGGGTGGTTCAACCGACATTGCCTGGGATAACGGTAATGATGACTTCAAGCAGCTGAACGGCACAATGCCGGCATTCCTTTGCAGCCTTGACGGAATCGGCCACGGCGGCACCTACATGCAGCCCCACGGCGGTGACTATGCAAAAGTTGCAAGTTCATGGCTCAAGTGGCAGCTCAACGGTGACAAGGAAGCAGGCACCATGTTCACAGGCAACGAACCCGGCGTAGGCAAGATGGAAGGCTGGATGTTCGACCGCAAGAACATCAAGTAATTCCGACATCCGGTAATTACATAGCAAAGCAGGAAGGAGACCATCCGGTTTCCTTCCTGCTTTCGTTATCGGAAAGAGCGTAACAAGTTCAACGGTTCCCTTTGTCTGCACAAGAACGAACAATCACTGACATCATTGTAGCAGACCGATGCGGACTATTGCCTCGGCTCAGCAAGCATGATATGCCACTTGAAATTGTTGAGTGAACGGTTCTCTGGCGTATCATAGTCTGTGACAATTTCCTCGGTTGAGGTTGTAGCATGTTTGATAAGCAGACCTGTATGACAGTTCTTGATTGTCCAGAATGCGTAGTAGTCCAGAATCTGCCACCACTGGCGGCCATTGGCAGCATCGGCAGTCAACAACACGATTTTTGAACCGGATACGAATGAGCCACCATTCGGCTCTGACACATCCGTTATTGCAAGACCGCTTATCCGGTCTATGAACATGAAGGCGGTGCTGTCAGCATTCGGAACTATCTGCCAACATTCCTCGTCATACTTTTCGGGACTGCGCCTTCTGATGACAAGCTCGTCATCGTCAGATTCCAGCAGGCACTGGGTCAGTTCATTCGAGAAATTGTAATACCAGTCCAGCGGTTTGAAAGGATTCGAATTGAAGTCCGGCGCATCAGGTTCCGTCAAAGCCTTTGCCAGTGTCTTCTCCAGATAAGACGCCCTAGGACCGATGAAGTTCTTCAGGAAAGTCACACTTTTGAAATCACGTAAAAATACAAATAATCTGTTTAGAAAACATTTTATTCCACCATTCATCTGAGCACAATCGGCTTATAGTGCTTGTCCTGTCTGGTTATCCAGTCCTGACGGCTTATGACAAAGCTGATTCTGTGAGGCTTGCGGGCGTCTATCATATATTGGGGTTCTGTTTTGGCACCCCATGCGTCATTGCCGCCAACGCCCATTATCTCACTGTCAATGTTTATGTTCAGATAATCGCGCACCGGAAGTTCAAAGCCATGGGCCGCCTGCTCTATGTCCTCTTCGCTGCAGTTCCAGATACGCACGTTGCAGGGCATATCTGGAAAATCCAGACACAGAGACCTTTCCACGCCAGTTGCTTCAGGGCTGTCATATTTTTGGCCGTGAAGTCTCAGACTGCTTATGTCACTGCGGTTTGAATTGTCCTGGGGATAGACATAATCAGTCTGCCACTGGGAAAGCGGCAGGTTGTAATTACCCACAATCGCACCGTTCTTGCGGTCAGGGTAGTTCTCCCACGGTCCGCGCCCGTACCACGAGACACTGTCATAAAGGGCATCGGTCCGCATGCGCATACCGAATTTGGGCATATTGGCAACGGTGGTTCCGCATGGTTCGTATTCCATTTCAACGCTTACCAGGCCAGTATATAGAAGCGAATACTGAATGGTCAGCATGGCTCCTGTGGGAAGCGAATCCCTGACTGTGACGACCGATGCCGGTATGGTATCCTGGCTGTTCGGGTATATTGCGGTCTCACATGCGTCTTTGCGTTCCACCGAAATGTCTTTGGAAACCATGTCACTTGCGGCCGTACGCCATACTCCCATGCTGCTGGCATAACCGTTGCGTATCTGGTTGTCATTGGCTGGTTTCCAGAAATACGGTTCCAGCGGAGCGGACAGAAGTTCCTCATCCTGGAATCTGATGCTGGCAAGAGAGCCTGCCGGAGTGACGGTCATGCTGTACAGACCTTCGGTAACGGTAACATTTCCTGTCACTTTGTCCCGTTTTATCTTCTGTTTGGGCCTGTCATAATAAAGCTGCCAAAGAATGTGACCGGCTGAAGGGTATAAATCTGCAAGTTTGAACTGCTCCCAGGCTACTGTATATCCGGCATCGGCCCACAATGTGGCTTCCGGCAGAACGGCCTCAACATTAAGGTAAGGGACATATCTCAAACTGTTGGAATCAAGTTCCACGTCCAGAATGCCGTTTTCATCGGGTCTGATGTGGAGCCCTCCAATGAGACCTGTCGAATCGTGGGGTAAACCTGCAAAAGGTGCGGTTACAATGTAGTCGTATTCGCTTATGTCGGTGAAGTGGTCAAGACTGCGCACTTTTATTCCCTTGTCCACCAGCGTAAATTCCAGCGGCTGATACACGTGCTTGAGCTCGTAGTAGTGCGGATGGGGCGTGCGGTCGGGGGCCAGCAGACCGTTGATGACAAAGTTGCCGTCATTTGGCTTGTCGCCGAAATCGCCGCCGTAGGCCCAGTATTCGCCTTCTTCAAGTTCAAGGTTATGGCCTTTCCACCTTAGCGGACTGCCGTCAATGGGTTTGGCTATTCCCTGGTCAACCCAGTCCCATACGGCCGCTCCGGCTATGCTGCTGTCGGCATAGATCACGTCCATGTATTCTGTCAGGTTTCCGCCTGAATTGCCCATCATGTGTGCGAATTCGCGCATGAAGAAGGGCTTGTCGGCAATGCGCTGCGCCTCGGACTTGAGACGGGCGGGCGGAAGATAGCTGTCATCGTACAGATCGGACTGGCTGATGTCGGTGTCGGAGAAAACAAGACGTGTGGTGTCTATGGCAAGCACGGCCTGGCGCATGGCTGCCATGTTGGCGCCGCGTCCGCCTTCGTTGCCAAGTGACCAGAAAAGGACCGATGCGTGGTTCTTGTCACGCTGTACCAGTGACAGCGCGCGGTCTGTCATGGCTGCCTTCCATTCGGGAAGGTCGCCTAAAACGCGGTTCCTGAGACCGTAGCCATGCGATTCCTGGTCGGCCTCGTCCATAACGTACAGCCCGTAGCGGTCACAGAGTTCATACAGCGCAGTCCTGTCAGGGTAATGTGAAGTGCGCAGCATGTTTATGTTGGCCTGTTTCATCAGTCTGATGTCCTTCTCCAAAGTTGCGTAGTCCACAAAATGTCCCGTACGCGGATGGTGGTCGTGGCGGTTCACGCCGCGCAGCTTGACCGGCTGTCCGTTGATGTACAGCACCTCTCCCTTCACCTCTACACGCCTTATTCCGTAGTTCTGTACAAAACTTTCAGAAAGCCGGCCTTTGCTGTCAAACAACTTGATTGTGGCAGTATACAGGTTCGGTTTTTCGGCAGACCACAGTTTGCGGCAAAGGCTTAACAGTGTACTTTCAAGCTTAACGGTGTCACCTGGCATTATTGCAGGAACGTAAAGTGCCCATCCGTCAATTTCAAGTTTCTGTCTTTTGGATTTCCCGGTGCCGGAATTTGTGATTCCAACTTCAATGTACGTGACATCAGAATTGAAATCCTCCGATGGAATGGCCGAAATTGAGTAGTCTGTTATGTGCACAAGGGGGCGTTCCCACAGTTTGACGGAGCGGTGTATGCCGCTAAGACGCCAGAAATCCTGATCCTCTATGTATGAACCGTCACAGTAGCGGTAAACTTCGACAGCCAGACGGTTCTGTCCCTTGACCAGATATGCTGAAATGTCGAATTCCGCCGGTGACATGCTGTTCTGGCTGTAGCCCACCTTCTGGCCGTTCACCCATACGTAGAAGGCCGATTCCACGCCCTCGAACTCCAGAATCCAGTTCTTGCCTTTGGGGTCCGCCACGTCAAAGAAAGTGACGTAGCTGCCAACCGGGTTGCGGTTCCCATATACTGTCCATGAGCGGTCCGGTTCAGAGGTCACACGCGGAATGTCACGCTTGAAAGGATAGTTGTAGTTGGTGTAGAGCGGTGTTCCGTAGCCCTGCATCTGCCAGCTGGCCGGTACGTGTATGTCATCCCAGCCGGATACATCGAACTCCAGTCTGTAGAAGTCAGCAGGGCGTGAATCCGGGTCCTTTGACCAGTGGAATTTCCAAATACCGTCAAGCCAGGTTATCTCAGGGTTGTCCTGCTGTGACGAAGGGTTGCCCAAGGTGGCATGATACGGCAACTTGTTTATACCGAAGACTTGCGGGTTCTCCCAGTCAGGTATGCTCTGTGCTGCCACATGAACACCTAAAGCAGCCAGAACCAATGTTACGGAAATATGTCTCATTTCAAATTCAATATGTCTCATTTCAAATTCAGGATTTCTGTACAACGACTTCAAAATTAAACAATTTATGCAATAACCCAATAATCCCACCACCCCATGTGGCGTATCCGGATAAACTGCCCATACAAATATTCCGTCATTTTAGAATTTGTGATATCGCTGGCTGAGTACATATGATAGGGGCACCATATGATAGGGGCACCATATGATAGGGGCACCAGAGCTTTGTAGCGCAGATTCCGTCCCTATCCTCAGGGGTGCGCCCGCGAGAAAGCGTATTCTTCACGCAGGATAGGGAACGGATGTGGCTCCAGAATGGCTTCTCGGTGCGGATGCCATCCCTATCTAGAACATTAATCTGCATTAGCGAGCTATCATTCCGCCCACAGTGAGTGATTTGGGCCGTTTTGCTCACGGACTAGCCATTTTCCAGCCCACGGTGAGTGAATCGGGCCGTTTTGCTCACGGACTAGCCATTTTCCAGACCGCGGTAAGTGAATACGCCTGTTTTGCTCACGGGCCAGCCATTTTCCAG
>JAKSIQ010000073.1 GCA_024398755.1 Bacteroidaceae bacterium
AGAACGCAACATGCTTGGATGAGATTACCGACTGCAAGAAGCTTGTCGGCTATGACAACGTCTACCGCATCCGAATCGGAAGCCTTCGCGCATTTTTCATCTTCCATATACAGATCATCGACGATTGCGTGTTCTTCAAGTACCTTGTTCCGAGAGGTGAAGCCTATGACAAGAAATACAAGGAGAAACTGAGAGAAGACGACTTTTTTTGACAGGCTCCCTCTTTTTTTGCATATACTCTTGATGCTACCGTAGCAATGAGTTATCTTTATAAGATTAAATGGCAGCGCTACCCCATAATAGAGTGATTGTCAGCCTTCGTTCATGAAGGCTTCAACATGGTCGGGCAGATACGGAATACGCTCCTGCCCCAGCACACGGCAGCCGGTGTCGGTTATCAGTATGTCGTCTTCTATGCGTATTCCGCCGAAATCGCGGTAACGTCCTATCATGTCATAGTCAAGGAACTCGGCGAAACGGTGCTCGGCCTGCCATTTGTCAATAAGCACAGGAATGAAATATATGCCGGGTTCATCGGTCATGACAAAACCCTTCTGAAGACGGCGTCCGCAGCGCAGGCAGTCGGTGCCGAACTGTTCTGACGGCTGCACCTCTTCGTTGAATCCCACATATTTCTGGCCAAGGTTCTCCATGTCATGCACATCCATGCCCATCATGTGTCCAAGTCCGTGCTGCATGAACATGGCATGAGCACCGGCGGCAACGGCATCGTCGGTATTGCCTTTCATAAGACCAAGATCTTTCAGACGTTCAGCCATGAGGCGGCACACATCCAGGTGCATATCCATCCATTTGAGTCCCGGACGGGCCTTCTGAATGGTCAGATCATGACAGTCGCACACTATGGAATATATGTCACGCTGCTTTGATGTGAATCGGCCTGACACCGGCATTGTGCGCGTATTGTCGCTGCAATAGCCGTTTACCGTCTCGGCTCCCGCATCGACAAGAAGAAGTCTTCCGGCTTCAAGGCGGTCAAGTGACGGGCTGCCGTGGAAAATCTCACCGTGCATGGTCACAATGCTGCGGAACGAGACCATCTGCCCGTATGTCATTGCAATGCCTTCCATAAGCCCTTCTATCGACTTTTCGGTGACTCCCGGACGGCAAGCCTTCATTGCGGCAGTGTGCATCAGGTAGCCTATGTGCATGGCACGTTCAATCTCTCCGACTTCGGCATCGGTCTTTACCGAGCGCATTTCCACAATGGCCTGAATGAGCCTGACCGATGCTGCCGAGACCGTTTCCATGGGTGATATGCCCAGCAGGTCTGACAGAAGTATCATGTGGTCATGTCTGTACGGCGGCAGGAAATGAATTGTGCGTCCTGTCTTGCGGGCATCGGCCACCATACCGGCCAGTGCCGACAGAGGGGCGCTGTTGCCAACACCAACCTGTGAGGCAAGTTCGCTGACCGACGGAACATAGCCTGTCCATATTATGTCTTCAATGTCAACGTCATTGCCAAGAAGCCATTCCCTGTCATTGTCAACGTCAATTATGCCGGCAAGCGATTCCTGATTCTGGCCGAAGAAATACCGAAAACTGCTGTCCTGGCGGAATGTGTAGCCGTTGGCCGGATAGTTGGCGGGCGCATTGCTGTTGCCGAATAGAATTATCAGTCCGTGGCCAACCTTGTCACGCAGCGTGCGTCGTCTGGCGGAATACGTATCGGCATTGAACAGCATGGCTTTTTATCTGTGATGCGGACAGTTGGAAGAATTGCGGCATTCATGGCAGGAATGCATTATCCGTCCGCCTTGAGGCATACAGCGTGCCACAACGATAATGACTGCCGAAACTGCAAGGACTGCCAATGCTGTCAGCATATCCATATGCCCTGAACAGATTGAGTACCCTATGAAAGCCACAGCCCAAGCCACAAAGCACTGGAAGAAAACTGTCCACAGGGCGAATTTCCGGCCAAGTTCATGGCTTATGCTGCTTATTGCAGCTACGCATGGCGTATATAGCAGGCAGAACAGCAGCATTGATACGGCCGATGCGGGACTCAGGAGTGCCTCTACACCCAAAAGATCCATCGTGGCAACCACACTTTCCTTGCGCATGAATCCGCATATCAGCGATGTCACTACCCTCCAGTCTCCAAGACCGATGGGGCGGAACAGAGGCTCCAGACTGCCTGCTATCCAGGCCATCATGCTGTCCTGGCTGTCCTGCACGAACTGGAATCTCACATTAAGCGACTGGAGCAGCCAGATGACTACCGTTGAAATGAGTATGACCGTTATGGCACCCTGAATGAAGTCACGCGTACGGTCCCAAAGCAGATGTCCCACATTCTTGAGACCCGGCATGCGGTAGTTCGGCATTTCCATTACGAACGGAGCGGCCTGATAGTTGGGATGCAGCAGCTTGGCTATGAATGCCACAAGCATGCCAACAAGAAGCGACAGCAGGTACAGTGCGGCCAGCACAAGACCTCCGTGTCCGGGGAACAGGAACGATGCGAAGAATCCGTAAATCGGAATCTTTGCGCTACAGCTCATGAAAGGCGTAAGCAGTATGGTCAGGCGTCTGTCACGGGCCGATGGCAACGTGCCCGCAGCCATGACGGCCGGAACGGTACATCCGAATCCTATAAGAAGAGGTATTATTGAACGTCCTGAGAGTCCCATCTTACGCAGGCCCCTGTCAGTCACGAACGCAATGCGTGACATGTATCCGCTGTCCTCAATAAGGCTCAGGAAGAAGAACAGCACTACAATAATCGGCACGAAACTGATTACCGTCCCCACTCCGCCGAATACCGCATCGCCCACAAGCGATACCAGTACCGGACTGATTCCCGCCCGGTTCATGCCGCTTACGGTAAGGCTGCCCAGACCTGCAATCCAGTCTGCAAGCAGTTCCTGTAGAGGGGCGCCAATCACATCGATTGTAAGCCACAGTACCAGACACATTATTGCAATGAATATGGGTATGGCTGTCCATCGGCCTATAAGAATGCGGTCTATGCGTTTGCTGCGCAGATATTCGCGGCTTTGCGTAGGCTTCTTCAGAATCTGACTGCACAGACGCTCAATGAATGAGAAACGCATGTCGGCCATGGCAGCGAACCTGTCAATGCCCCTCTCCTGCTCCATCTGTACAATTATGTGTTCAAGGGTTTCCTTCTCGTTCTGTGTCAGTTCCAGAGATTCGGTCACGGCACTGTCACCATGAATCAGCTGCCCTGCCACGAAACGTTTTGAAAAACCGGTCTTTTCGGCATGGTCTTCAACAAGGTGCATTATGCTGTGTATGCAGCGGTGAACGGCACCTCCGTATTCGTCCTTGTCGCAGAAGTCCTGACGCGCCGGAACCTCATGGTACCATGCCACATGAACGGCGTGATCGACAAGTTCCTGAATACCCTCCTTTCTGATGGCCGATATTGGAACCAGCGGAACACCAAGTATCTTTTCCATCTCATTGATTCGGATTGAACCTCCGTTGCCGGTAAGTTCGTCCATCATGTTGATGGCTATTACCATGGGAATGCCCAGTTCCATGAGCTGCACGGTCAGATACAGATGACGTTCAATGTTGGTGGCATCGACCACGTTTATTATACAATCGGGCTTTCCGTTAAGAATGAAATCTCTGGAAACAAGTTCGTCCTGGGTGTATGTTGACAGTGAACATATTCCGGGAAGGTCGGTAACTGTGATTCCTTCATGAAGTTTCAGACTGCCGTCCATGCGTCCGGTCGTCATGCCCGGGAAATTGCCTACATGTTCGTTGGCCCCCGTCAGCGCGTTGAACAGCGTTGTCTTGCCGCAGTTCTGCTGGCCTACAAGCGCGAATGTCAGCGTCTGTCTGTCAGATACCGGATTCTCATGCGTAGGGTCGTGATATTTGCCGGCCTCACCAAGACCAGGATGTGCATTGTGTTCGTGAAGTGAAAGATTGTAGCCGAAATTGTCCTGGGCATTGTCAGTGTCCTGAATCTTCGTGGCAGGACATGCTCCTATCGAAATGTTCTGCGCATCGGCCCTGCGCAATGACAGCACATAGCCTCTGACGAGCAGTTCCATGGGGTCTCCCATAGGAGCCAGTTTCAGAAGCCTGACAACCGTGCCCGGCACAATTCCCATATCAAGGAAGTGCTGCCTTAGAGCGCCATTGCCGCCAACATCAAGCACGCACGCGCTCTCGCCCGTTTTAAGGTCATTCAGTGTCATGTACGCAAATTACAATCCCTGTTTCCTTCAGGGAGGTCCTTCAGCTCATGCATGTGACGTATGCAAAAGTAGAATCTTTCCCTATCATTATCTTTCCATTCTTTTTTATGTCACCTGCAGGAGACATATTATTCAAAATTACTTCTTTTCTGCAAAACCGCAAATACGCGGCATAAAAATCCTGTTTGGATTATTCCTCACAACTACAGAACACGTACACTGATTTCTCTTCCGACTCCTCGAAATACTTTCACCAGCGTTGACAACTGAATATCAGCCCGTCCTTTTTCCACGCGGGAGATAAAGCTTTTCTTTGTTCCTATTTTCTCTGCCAATTCCTCTTGTGTCAGACCGGCTTTCAAGCGTTCGTCTTTCAATTGCTCGCCAATGATGAATGCGTCGCATTCCATCTCGAATGCATCGCGTTCAGCTGTGCCGACCTTACCGAAATCCTCGGAAATAAGGTCCTCAATAGGTGTGAGATTCAGTTTCTTGTTATTTTCCATTTCCTTTTTCATTGTTGCAAAGTTAACGAATTAGTGAACATTTCCAAAATTTTAATCAACTTTTCTTCAAGCAAAACGTACATGTTTTGCTCACGAGCCAGCCATTTTCCAGACCGCGGTAAGTGAATACGCCTGTTTTGCTCACGAGCCAGCCATTTTCCAGACCGCGGTAAGTGAATACGCCTGTT
>JAKSIQ010000074.1 GCA_024398755.1 Bacteroidaceae bacterium
CCAGCCATTTTCCAGACCGCGGTAAGTGAATACGCCTGTTTTGCTCACGGGTCAGCCATTTTCCAGCCCGCGGTGAGTGAATACGCCTGTTTTGCTCACGAGCCAGCCATTTTCCAGACCGCGGTGAGTGAATACGCCTGTTTTGCTCACGAGAGCGTAATGTTGCACGTATCAATACCCATACTTTTTCGGGTAAACCCCATCTATGCCTTCCCCCACTAAATTTCCACTGAGCATTGAAGGCACGTATCACACCCCGAAAGGGGACTATGTGGCTTTTGATAACCCCGATGCTTTCAACGAATTCGATGTCACATTCCTGCCAAAGGAAAAGAAGCAGCAGGAAGGCCAGCTTGTCGATGACTGCACAATGAATCCCAACGGGTAATCAACGTAGTTGTTTTTCTCCGTAATTGATCTTTACACCATATGAACGTGCGTGGCAACAAGTGTGACTGGCATTCTATGCACAGTGTTTGGTAAGTGTTCAACAAACTTACATAAAATAAGTAGCTGTTGAAAATATGTTTCAGTTTATTCCTGCGGTAAAGAAGAAACTGATAAGTTTGCACTGATACCAAACAGATATGTCATATGGAAATTCAGGAACTGGTAGCAGAGGCAATGCGTAAGGCCGGAAAGACTCTGGCAACTGCCGAAAGCTGCACGGGTGGGCTGATTGCACACAGGATAACTGCGCTGGCGGGGGCATCGGACTATTACCGCGGCGGGGTGGTGGCATACAGCAATGAGGTCAAGGAATGTGCGCTTGGCGTGCGTCACGCTACTCTGGAAGCACATGGGGCCGTAAGTGAGGAGACCGTTCGGGAAATGGTGGAGGGTGTGCGTTCAAAACTCGGTGCCGATTATGCAGTGGCTACGACAGGTATTGCCGGGCCTGGTGGCGGTACTCCCGACAAGCCTGTAGGTACGGTGTGGATCGGTATCGCATCGGAACGGGAAACGGTGGCCGAAATCCTGCATCTGGACGGCAGCCGGACCGAGATTGCTGCACAGACATGCAGTATTGTACTTGGCGAACTGCTGAAAATGGTCTGCCAATCCGGCAAGGATAATGCCGTGTAGAACGGTTTCCGCTACGCGATTGGCAATTATTGCTTGGCGACCATACAGCCCAGGGCGGCGCAGATTATGCAGAGTGTCATGGTGCCAAGCATGTAGAGGGCGGCGGCACCGTATCGGCCCTGCTGGAGCAGAGTGACCGACTGCATTGAGAACGTGCTGAATGTGGTGAATCCGCCACACAGGCCTACAGTAGCGAACAGCAGCATCGGACTTTGCTGGAACGCACTGACCAGCATGCCCATGATGAACGAACCAATCACATTGGTAAGCAGAGTGCCTACGTTGACGGACCAGTGCATGAACGTGAACAGCAACGTTATGCCGTATCTGAGCATTGCGCCGGTAGCACCACCAAGCCCTACAAGAAGAATGTTCCTGACCATGTTGCAAAAACTACTTGAACAGCATTAAATCATTTGAACAGTGTCTGCGCAAAGTCCTTGAAAGACTTGCGCCATACCTGCCATTCGTGATCGCCCGGGTATGAGTGGAATGTAACCTTCACTCCGGCATCCTTCATCTTGCCGACAATGTTCTGAGTGTGGCTGATACGCGGATCCTGCTCGCCGCAGCTGAGGAAGAAACTGTCGAACTGGCTGTTGAAGTTCCTTGTATCGGTCAGAATGCCGGGAACCTCTTTTTCAAGGTCGAAATTGGCGGCCTGGCTTATGCCACCGAACATTCCTGTAGAGAACACACCTACATTCGCAAATATCTGTGGCGAACGCAGACCAAGGTAGAATGCCTGACCGCCACCCATGGACAGACCGCAGATGGCGCGGCTCTTACGGTCGGCCTTGACGCGGAAGTTCTTTTCTACAAATGGAATGACATTTTCCGTCATCTCCTTGAGGAACGGCTGCATTCCGTTCCAGCTGTAACCGCCCATGCCACCGGCCTGGAGGTTGCTGTTGGCGCATACCACAATCATCGGCACAGCCTTGCCTTGAGCAATGAGGTTGTCCATGATGTTGGCCGCACGACCCTGCTCAACCCAACCTGTGTGGTCTTCTCCACCGCCGTGCTGGATATATACTACGGGGTAACTGTCTTTTGATTCGTTGTAGCCGGCAGGTGTGTAGATGCACAGCGGACGCCAGCACTTTTCCTGCTCAGACCAGTAGTTCACCTTGCGCACATCGCCATGCGGAACATCCTGCACCTCGAAATCTTCACAGCCTTCCTCCTTTATTTCGATGGCGCTCGATACGCGGCTGCATCCGTAGAACGAATAACTTGCAGGGTCGGCAACGGAAACGCCGTCAACAATCAGCGAATAATAGTGGAAGCCAGGCACCTGAGGCGCTGTGGTAACGCTCCACACTCCGTTATCGCCTTTTGTCATGTCGTATTTCTTACCGCCAAGGTCTATCTGCAGGCTGTTTGCGGCAGCAGCGTTTGTCTGGAACATAACGCTTCCATTGGCAAGCACTCTGGGGAAACCGTTGCGGTTGATATTGGTGACAGGAGAGTATGACCCTTCAGGAAAATTCACTCTGGGCATTCTCTGGGCCGATGCTCCCAGACATACGGCGAAAGCCGCTGCGATTGTCAATGCTATATGCTTCATCGTTTTTAATTATCTGATGTGTTGGAATAGACTTCTTTACCTTCAAAAAACGTTTTCAGTATTCTGGTGTCGCGAATGCTTCTGGTTTCGCATTCAAGAACATTCTGGTCAACAATCAGGAAATCTGCGAACTTGCCGGGCTTTATACTGCCGCGTTCGTTTTCAATTCCAAGTTGCCATGCTCCATTCAGAGTCAGCACTTGAAGCATCTGATTCCTTGAAAGCAGTTCTTCGCTGTCAAATACCGGGGTGTAGTCATATACTCCCAATTCAGGATCAGACCATTGTCCTGACACTCCAATCTGCATTATGCCGAATGGGTTGTACGGGCTGCCAGTAGTGGCTGGATAGTCTGTTGACTGGCTCATGACAGCACCTGCCTTGAAATACGACTGCATCGGATAACCGTGATACAGGTATTCGTCAGGCAGGAGTACTGAGTATTCCTCAATTGCTGCACCAATCGTTATGTGCCATAAAACGCCTACAGCGCATGCTATATTGTTTGATGCTATACGCTTGAAATCTTCTGGTCTGACATTCCTGACATGGCACATTGCATTTCTTATTGTTTTTGACCCTTCCTTTTCAAATGCGTCTATGCACATTTTGACTGCAGCATCACCGAATGAATGTGAATGGATTGCAAGACCCTTGGAGTTCGCCAGATTGGTTATTCCCGCAACTTCGTCAGTGGTCCAGTTCGGAATTCCGGTTGTTCCGTCCTTGTATGGTTTGATTACATAGCCGGTTCCTGTTTCAACGGTTCCATCCATGAACAATTTGATGTACGATGGGTTTACATGACGTGTCGTGTACATCTTTTTATGCTCATAAGCGCTGTCCACCTCACTTCTGTAGTCGCTCCAACTTTCAATCTCGTATGTCATGGCCCAGTTTGAATGAAGATTTCCTGAGGCGTCCATAGCGTTCAGTGCCTTGAAGAACGAATGATTGTCAAAATAGTTTCCCCATCCGCACAGAATATTGGTATATCCGTTTTTCAACAGCATGTCCTGAGCTGTTCTGACTGAGTTTTCTGCGACTTCAGACGTAATGACGGTGCTGTAATCCATGCCTTTATTGCGTACAAAGGTGCTGGCTTGTTCGCTCATGAAACCTGTTGGATATCCGTTTTTGTCAAGTTCGATTTTTCCGCCGCGAATCATATCCGGACCACTGACCAGACTGTTGCCGCTTTCATCAAGCAGTCCGGCATTTTTCATGCAGCGTGAGTTTGCAATACCCTTATGGCCTTCCATATCAACCAGGTAGATAGGAATGTCAATGCCAAGATGTTCGCAGATAGTATCCAGATCACTTGCTTTTGGACGGTCTTCGTCAGTATAAAGCTGCAGCAGCCATCCATTACCATATATGGCTTTTCGCCCGTTTTCCTTTGCCCAAACGCAGGCGTCATGCACCTTTCCAAGAAACTCCTGTGGGGTTTCTGTAGCACTGAACATTATGGCATGCATTGCATTGATGCAGTTGCCCATAATATAATGGCCATGTCCTTCAGTGAAGCCGGGCAAAATCATGCCTTTGCCATGAGTATCAATAATTTGGGTTGATGGTCCGATGTGTTCCATTGCTCCCTCGCGACTTCCTACATAGATATACTTGCTATCCTTGATAACCAATGCCTGCTCCATCCTGCAGCTGTCAATGCCGTTCAGGCCGTAGTCTTCGGCCGTATAAACTGTTCCGAAAACTGCCAGACTGCCATATTCGGCGTCATCTTTTTCCGAACAACCTGCAAATGCCACCAGTAGTGTGGCTAATAATAAGTTCCCAATATGCTTGTTCATCTTTCAAATGTTTAACCATAATGAAATGTGTACATCTACAAAAGTAACATTCTTTTTCCAAAAATGTTGATTTTGACAAAACAGGTTCCTGCCCAAATACGTATGGCTGGCCACTGTCCATACCTGCCAGCCTAGAAATGGCATGCGGTATTATTGGCTCAGTGGAAATTTAGTGGGGGTAAGCGTAAATAGAACGTTAATCTGCATTC
>JAKSIQ010000075.1 GCA_024398755.1 Bacteroidaceae bacterium
TCTCCTACCCAGTTCTCGGCCAACAATGGCATGATCTCGTTCAAGTCTGACAATGGCGGCATGATTGACTACTATTTCATCTGGGGTGGCGATGCCGACGGCGTAATTGCCGGAATTCGCCAGCTGACAGGTACAGTCCCAATGCATCCGCTGTGGAGCTACGGTTTCATGCAGAGCCGCGAGCGCTACAAGACATCGGCAGAACTTGTTGAAGTGCTTGACAAATACCGTGCAACAGGCGTACCTATTGATTGTATGATTCAGGACTGGCAGTACTGGGGCGACAACTATCTGTGGAACGCCATGGAATTCAATAGCCCAGATTTCAGCAATCCAGAGCGCTGGATAGGACATATTCACCGTCAGAACGCCAAGCTGATGATTTCAATCTGGTCATCATTCGGACCAATGACCAAACAGTACCGCGAACTTCAGCCGAAGGGACTTCTCATAGATTTCCAGACATGGCCGCAGAGCGGTCTGACCGACTGGCCTCCACGCATGGATTATCCATCAGGCGTACGTCCATACGATCCATTCAGCCAGGAGGCACGTGACATCTACTGGAACCACCTGACACGTCTGCACAACCTTGACATTGACGGCTGGTGGATGGATTCCACTGAACCTGACCATATGGATTTCCAGGAGTCCGATTTGGACCTGCCTACATCAGTCGGTCCGTTCCGCCGGGTTAGAAACGCATTCCCACTGCTTGCCGTAGGTGGAGTATATGACAACCAGCGTGCCGCTGACAGCACCAAGCGCGTACTCATTCTGACCCGTTCAGCATTCGGCGGCCAGCAGCGCTATGGTTCAAACACCTGGTCTGGTGATCTTCAGTCAAACTGGAACAGCCTTCGCAATCAGGTTCCAGCAGGCCTGAATTTTGCACTTACGGGCAATCCAAACTTCAACAGTGATCTGGGCGGTTTCTTTGCAAACAGCTACAACGAGCGCTCGCAGGATTGGACAGCAGTCAAGAATCCTCTCTACCAGGAACTCTATGTACGCTGGATGCAGTATGGTATATTCTGCCCAATGATGCGCAGCCACGGAACTGAAGTTCCACGTGAACTATATTATTATGGTGAGGCCGGTGAGCCTATCTATGATGCACTGCTTGGTGCTGTCAAGATGCGTTACAGCCTGCTGCCTTACATATACGCAACAGCCCATCAGGTATCGGCCCACAACGGAACATTCCAGCGTGCCCTGATGATGGATTTCCGCGACGACAAGAATGTGTGGGACAACGGCAAGGAATTCATGTTCGGAAAGTCTATCCTGGTTGCTCCTGTCCTGAATGCCCAGTACACTCCAGAGCGCGCCACAAGCTACTCAAAGAGCGGCGTGGGTGACGTTGATTTCACCGAAAGCAAGAGCTGGGATCTGTATCTGCCGGCTGGAACCACATGGTACGACTGGTACACTTTCGAGAAGTTCGATGGCGGACAGACCATTGAGAAGAAGACTGCCATCAACACTATTCCAACTTATGTCCGCGCTGGTGGTATTGTTCCAATTGGTCCTGATGTGCAGTACTCCACTGAAAAGCCTTGGGATAACCTTGAAGTCCGTATCTATGCCGGTGCAAACGGTGATTTTGAACTTTATGAGGATGAGGGTGACAACTATAATTATGAGAAGGGAGCATTCACCTCAATCAATTTCCATTGGGACGACAAGAGCCACCGCCTGACTATTGACAAGCGTATTGGTTCATACGACGGCATGATTGCCGAACGCAATTTCCAGATAATACTGATTGACGGGAACGGTGCCCGCAAACCTGTCAACGTCAGGTACACTGGCAAGAAGACCACAGTAACACTGCATTGACGGATTTGGGGACAGGTCATCGAACGTTCGATGACCTGTCCCCAAATTCATTTCTTTCTCCCTGACTTCTTCAGGGCCTCTGCCAGGATCCATTGAATCTGGCCATTGACTGAGCGGAATTCATCGGCCGCCCAAGCCTCAATGGCGTTCATCATGTCTTCATCAAGGCGCAATACAAAAGACTTATTCTTAGCCATAAGCCCCTATCAGTTTACTTCAACCTGTGGATTGATTTTCAGGATCTCTTCTATGAACACATCCTGTGACGCAGGTGAAATAATCAGTGCCGGTCCACATCCGAAATCCAGTTTCAGACGTTTCAGCGATGCCGCTGGGGAACTGATAGGATTGTAGGTAGCCCTAATGCTCTTCAGTTTCATGAGGTCATACTCTTTTCCACGATAGAACAGGAATCCAACATACAGTTTGTCACCATCTATCGTATAACGGATGCCAAAGAAAACGAACAGCAGAAATGCCACGCACAGCACTATAGGCACCAGATCCATCATATCTCCTGTCTCATAAACCGTATAACCTCCCACTGCAAGAAGCAGGAAGATAAAGATTACAAGAATCACGCTAACTCTTGATCGGAATGTCATAGATCAATGATTCAAGGTTCCGGAATTGATTACAGGCTGAGCCGGTTCATCTGCACAGAGCACAACCAGCAGGTTGCTTACCATGGCAGCCTTCTTCTCTTCATCGAGCTCTACAACGCCCTCTTCTGAAAGCTTGTCCAAAGCCATCTTGACCATTGACACCGCACCGTCAACAATCTTTTCACGGGCAGTAATGATTGCTGCGGCCTGCTGTCTGCGAAGCATCACGGCAGCAATCTCAGGTGCATACGCCAGATAGTTGATACGGGCCTCAATAACCTCAAGACCAGCCATAGCCAGACGCTCATTCAGCTTGTTGGTAAGTACATCATTGATTTCCGATGCTCCACTGCGAAGGGTTACATCCTCATCGTCCTTGGTATCCTCATTGTCATACGCGTACATTCCGGCAACCTCACGCAGTGCAGAATCACTCTGTACAGCAACAAACTTCTCAAACTTATTCATACGTGCACTGGCAGCATTGCCAACCTGATTGGCACCGGCAACTTCAGTGTCAATATCAAAGATTGCCTTGTAAGTATCCTTCAGTCTCCATACTACGACCAGACCAATCATGATAGGATTACCGGTCTTGTCATTGACCTTGATAGGCTCCGCATTCAGGTTTCTTGCTCTCAGTGACACATTCTTGCGGGTCATGAATGGGTTTATCCAGTAGAAACCGGTCTTGCGGAAAGTTCCTACATACTTACCGAAAAATGTCAGCACCTTGGCCTCATTAGGTTCAAGCTTTGCAAATCCGCAGCTGAACATGATTGCCGCAATAAGGGCAACCGGAATCAGGACACCAGACCAGACTGTCTCATAAACCGCAGTATGAAAAATTGCATACGCAACCAATGCCCACAGAAGAATATCAATGGCAATCATGAGAAAACCGTTAAGATAACCCCCTCTGAACTCTTGCTCCTTAGAGCCTTCAATTCTTTCCTCTTTCATATTCGTATAATTTTAAAGTGATATCATTTTGATATCGCAAATATATAAAGAAAAAGTAATACGTTGTTACATCAACCATAAAAAAATTCCCGCCAACAGGATTTCTCCTATCGGCGGGGATTTCAAACAGCACGTCTAACGTTCTGATTATTTGAAGATCAGCTGTGCAAACTGATAGAGTGAACGACGCCATGTGTGCCACTCATGAGCTGTACCCTCTGAAATGTAACCGGTAGCATTGATGCCAATCTTCTTCAGATTTTCAGCAGCCTCCATTACACCCATGTTCTCCTTGCCACCGCAGCTCATAAAGAGAGCCTTGTTGGTCTTGGTATAGCCTTCAGCAGCCTTGATGTCATCAGCAGAGATTGTACCACCGCTGAACATGCCTACGTATGCGAATGTAGTTGGGTTTGCAAGTGTAACCGCGCGGGTTGTCATACCACCCATTGACAGACCAGCCATAGCACGATGCTCGGTGTCTGCAATTACACGGTAGTTCTTCTCAACCATAGGAATGATATCCTTGATCAGTACATCCTGGAATGCACCGCCCATCATCATGCCGCCAAAACCGCCTGGACGACGCTGGCCCTGAGGCGCAGCACCCTGACCTGCAGGAGCACCCTGTGGACGCTGAGGAGCTGCACCAGCCTGTGGAGCACCCTGTGGACGCTGACCACCGCCGAAGCCACCGAAGCCACCCTGAGGAGCAGCACCCTGACCTGCAGCACGTGCATCAAGACAGTCAATTACTACGATGAATGGAACAGCCTTGCCTTCTGCAATCAGGTTATCCATGATCTGGCCTGTGTGGCCCTGCTCAGCCCATCCATGCTCATTCTCACCCATACCATGCATCAGGTACAGAACTGGGAACTTCTTGTTTGGATTCTTGTTGTACTCGTTTGGCAGATAGATGTAGCAGTGACGCATTGCCTCTGTTAC
>JAKSIQ010000076.1 GCA_024398755.1 Bacteroidaceae bacterium
AGAAACCGCCAAAACCGCCCATGTCAGGCATCTGGAATTCTTCAACCTTGTAGTCTGCAGGCAGAGCGAACATTGAAGCTTCAACAGCCTTCTCTTCGAACTTCTTGCAGGTTGAACCGAATGTACCCATGTCTGAGTTCATCTCGTTCTTGAGCTGGATGCCTTTGTAAATCCAAACGGTCTGGTCCATTGAACCCATCATGCTCTCAACGGTCATTGAATACTTTGTGCACTCAACACCAGCTACGGTTTCCTTACCGAGTTCCTTGATGTTGTTGGCCTTCTTGACCTCGTCAGTCAGCTTGTTCCAGTTGATCTGAGACTGGCCACCGCCGAAACCGCCACCAAAACCACCGAAATCAGGCATCTTGGTTGCAGTCTTGGCTTCGTCGTTTACGCGATACTGAACGCCTTCAACCTCGATGGTACGGGTCTTGCCGCCCTGATCACCACCCATCATCATCATTCCACCACCTTCTGATACGGTAGCGGTCTTCTTGCCGTAGTCGTCAAAATAGTATTCGGTAATCATTTCGTTACCCATCATGTCCATTGACATAGTGTAAACACCTGACTTTACGCCATAAGGTGCATCGGCCGGAGCCTGAGCATTTGCAAGAGCCACTACTGCAAGAGCAGCTGCTGCGATAAACATTTTCTTCATTTCGTTTAAGTTTTAATTGGTTTATAAATAGTGAATCTTTCAGTTCACATTAATTGTCAATAATCATATAATATATGCGTGATAAAGTTAAATGTTATTTTTTGAAATCCTGCCATTGCATGGCATTTTTGATACAACACACATCATCTTACTGTAAAAATAGATACCTTTGCACTTCCGAAACAAACAGATTTATTTTCATGATACCTACAAGAACGTTTGACTATCTGGACATTTTGAACGACAGGTTTCAGAAAGATGATATTTTCGCCCGTTGCCAGAATGGAAAGTGGCACAAGGTTAGCGTACAAGAATATATTGAGAAATCACATTCAATTGCACGCGGTTTTCTGGCATTGGGATACCAGCCGGATGACAAGGTCATTGTCATAACGCCCAACAGACCGGAATGGAATTTTCTCGATATGGGAACCACTCTGGCCGGGCTTGTTTTCGTGCCGGTTTATCCCACCCTCAGCCATGACGAATTCCTTTACATACTGAACCATTCTGATTCAAAGGCAATATTTGCCGGATCAGAACGACTGTACAAGATACTTGAGCCCATCATGTCAGAGATGGACCACAAGGCAGACCTATATCTTATTGATGACAGTAATGAAAAGCCTTGCCTGGCGAATGTGATTGAAGCCGGAATGGCAGACAAGGACAAATATGAAGACATCATAAAGAAGAATATAAAGGAGACAAATCCTGACACTGTTGCATCGCTCGTATATACATCAGGTACAACGGGAACGCCGAAGGGCGTCATGCTTACACATCGTAACCTGACATTCAACGCCCACTCGCATGCCGTACGCCAGACATATACGGAAAAGCACCGCATGCTGAGTTTCCTGCCGCTCTGTCATGTTTACGAACGCACCATGAACTACGAATATCAGGAAAAGGGCATCAGCACTTACTATGCCGAAGGGCTGAAGAGCATTGCGCGCGACATGGAAAGCAGCCACGCCGATGGTCTGTGCGCCGTTCCGCGTGTTCTTGAAAGCATGTTCGAGAACTTTGACAAGGCCGGACGCAATCTGACAGGTTTTGCAAAAAAGATTTATGACTGGTGCTGGGAGTTCGGCATCAACTTTGACAACAGACGTCACAATCCCATCTATGCCCTCAAGCATACGCTGGCAGACCGTCTGGTTTACCGCAAATGGCGCGAGAAACTGGGAGGCCACAGACTGCTTGTCGTTTCCGGAGGCTCGTCAATACGTCCGCAGATAGTAAAGCTGTTCAATGCCGCACACATGTATATATATGAGGGTTACGGCATGACCGAAGCTTCACCTGTCATTGCAGTGAACAGCCCGGCTGACGGTTATAATATAATAGGTACAGTAGGCAAGCCTATTGGCGGCAGCAAACTCACATTCGCTCCTGACGGTGAAATTCTGACCCGCGGACCGCATGTCATGAAGGGTTACTACAAGAACCCGGAAGCGACTGCCGAGGTAATAGACAGTGACGGTTGGCTGCACACCGGCGACATAGGCACTCTTGTAGAAGGCATGTATGTCAAGATTACTGACCGCAAAAAGGAGATATTCAAGCTTTCGCTGGGCAAATACATCGCTCCTCAGGCTCTTGAGACACAAATCATTAATTCACCTTTCTTTGACAACTGTTTCGTATTCGGCAATGACCATAAGTTCGCATCGGCCGTAATAACCGTAAACAAGGAAAAGGCGCGTGAACTGGCCAAGGAACTTGACATTGAATTCAAAAGCGATGATACATTCTTCGACGTGGCCGATGTACGTTCGCGTCTTATCAAGGATGTTGATGCAGTTAACAAGCTGAACGCATCGTTCGAGGCTATTATCCGCCCGATTTTCACTTTCGACGAATGGAGCACCGCCAACGGTCTGCTGTCACAGACTTTGAAATTGAAAAGGAAAGCACTTATGGAAAGATACGGCAAGGCAATTGCCGAAAAGGTCTATAACGACTGATTATTCCGAAACCGATTCCAACGCCCCGGTAAGGGTATTGAATATCAGCACTGGAGCTTTTCCTTTTCCGAACATGGACTGCGCAATTGCTGCGGTGTATCCGAACTGCGCAAAAGGAGCACTTGTCCCGGCGTAAACACGTCGGTTGTCGTATATCCTGATTTTTGCAGTTCCCGGCACCTTATAATATAATAAAGGCTGCTGCTTTGATACAGGACGTTCCGCCTGAGCCACGGTCTGATTTTCCACATCAATCCAGATGGGTTCGCCCGCAAGGTTATCGGCCTCAAGCACTCCAAGCCGCGAAGAAAAGCGGAACAGGATTTGCCTGCTGACCGATGAATCGGGATTGCATTCGAATGTGTATTCAACGGTTTCAGTGGAATTTGTCCCCGTGAACATGCTCAGAAGCGACTGTTCCTGAACATCAAGCTGCTGAAGTATGTATTTGGCCGATTCGCCATCGGCAGGAATGTAATCGGCCTGGCCGCGCGTTATCAGGTTGCGGCTTTCACGAATGTCGTAGATTTCTCTGGCAACGAGTTCGGCCATTTTGGCATTCGAGCCGGAAAGCAGGATTTCCTCGGTCAGGAAGCGTTTCGGATCTTCCACTTCGGCAGTTTCCTGCGCAATCACCTTTGCCGTATTATCCTGGCTGCAAAACACATCGGCTGCATCAAACGGAGCATTGACCGATTTCAAAACGCCCTGATCGGTCAGTCTTACAACAGGGTTGCCTGACTTCTTGCTGAATTCAATGCTGTAAATGGTTTCCGTATCGGGAGCGCCATCAATAAGTATGTCTATGCCTTTTATTTCCCACTGCTGAGAATACTGTGTGTTTACTCCGGACAAGCGCAGATAACGTTCGGCATAACGTGACAGTTCACCCGGTTTGCAAATGCTATGTATAACCTGCACTTTGGCTGTAATTTTGGTTCTGGGCAACAGATACGAGACGCCGGTAGCACTGACCGATGGCTCTGTGGGCCTGCTTTGTGCACTGGCACCAGTCCACAGTGACAGCGCGGCAGAAGCCAGACAGCAAAAAGCGCGTAAATTTGATAATCTTGTCATGACAAGGGCAAAAGTACATTTATTTTGCTGACATCGGCGACCGCAAGACCATTTTTTGTATTTTTACCGCAAGAGTGACGTCCATCGATGAACGTTCCTCTACACCCTAAGAAAAAAACAGATCAGACATTATGGATACGATTCAGGTTGCAGACAAGAAATTCGCCAAGTATATTCCGGAAGAGGAAATTCTAAAACAGGTAAAGCGTGTAGCTCAGGAAATAAACCGCGACTACAAAGACAAAAATCCCCTGTTTCTATGCGTGCTGAACGGTTCGTTCATGTTCGCCTCGGACCTGATGAAAGAAATAACCATACCCTGCAACATATCGTTTGTAAAGGTTGCATCGTATCAGGGCACCATATCGAGCGGCAAGATTCGCGAAGTGATTGGCATAAGCCAGCCTTTGCAGGGACGCGACATCATTGTGGTCGAGGACATTATTGAAACCGGTTTCACCATGGAGCACATGCTTGAAAGTCTTGGCACTCGCAGTCCAGAATCCATTCAGATCTGCACCCTGCTCTTCAAGCTTATGAGCATGACTCCCGGCATGTGGGGTGAGTTTTATACCTATGAATCCATGGATGTAAAT
>JAKSIQ010000077.1 GCA_024398755.1 Bacteroidaceae bacterium
AATATTCAACAAAAAAATAGTTGCCAAAGTCTGGGCTCCAGTAATACTTGTCCTCAAATCCGTCCAAGCCGTATTTACTTGTCGCGCGGTATTCCGTTCCTTGGTACATAATTGAAGATGCATCGGCCTTTGACATTCTGATCCACAGGTCTGGACCCTGAGTCAGTGACTTTATGATAACGGTCTTATCGGAGTCACGTATTACCTTTTCTATATACTCTGAACCGTTTGATGAAGTATATCTTGGATTCTCAATTATTTCTGCGCCCGGGAAATCGGTGTGGCGGCGGTTCATAGTCCTGACAGTCTCCAAGGCCGATGCTTTTCCATATTCCTTTGCCAGGTTTGTGTTCTGTGGAATAAGGGTTACCCGCCTTGCGTTGCTTCCTTCTCTGGGCTCAACCACTGATACCTGTTCAATTCCGCGTTTCCAGGCTGCATTGGCAAATTTCTGCAAGTCCTGCAAAGACATTTCTTCTGATGGGTATATGGCAAGTCCGTGTCCGTCAAACAGGTCAATCCATTTGAGCATGAGTCTGACATCACCTTGTATAGACAGATCCTGGTAGGTGTAAGGCTCAGAGGAATTCCTAAAAGCATGTCTTAACCTTTCATCATGGTCGTTGCAAATCATTTCAAACCGGTACTTGCCGTCATCCTGCGGGCCATAGATGCGCACAACACGGAACTCCGGCATGGTCATGCGTTTGAGCATATCTTCATTGTTGGCCACATTTATTCGAATACCAACCTTGGCCAACTGTTCTGCCAATGGCTGGGCATGGGCAAGTCCATCAATTGGATACATGTACATGAGTGTCATGCGGGTAGTCCTGTAGCCCTGATAGTCCCTCAGGTACTTTGCAACATCGGACACCTTCATGTTGGCCTCAACATTGTCAAATGTCTTGACCTTGGCAGTGCCATCCTTGAAAATCCACACTTTGCCGTCCTCAAAGACTGGCCAATGATTGTTCTGGTCCTGAGCGTAAGCCATTGCTGTGTTCAGCACGACAAACATGATAGCAACCAATGGTATGAACAGGGCTCTTAGCCTGCTCCACCTGTTAGATTCGTTTTTCTGCATCATATCTATTCTTTGTTTAAGATTTGTCTGTCTGAGCCAGTTGGCCATGGCCAAGCCACGGCTTTCTGCAACGGCATTCACAAGCATGAGCTTGTATTCACGGGCGTTGGCACCTGAATCTATCACGGCCTTGTCTGCCTGAAACTCATGTACCAGTTCTATTTCCTTGTACAGTAGATACATGACGGGGTTGAACCACTGCATCAGCTGCATCATGTCAACAATAAGCAGGTCTATGGAATGTGCCTTGTGGGCATGAGATATTTCATGCCTCCATACTGACTCGTTCTCTTTTGCAAGCCAGTCATGAGGCATCATGACCACCTTCATCCAGTTCACCGGCTGTGATACGCTGTCGCTTTCAATCAGGTCACATTCATCCTGCCTGTCAGCGTACTTTCCCTTCTTTATGACATTGAAGACTGATATCAGTGAAACGGCTTTGCGCCCCATCATCAATGCAAATCCCACGCACCACACAGCGAATATGCCCAGCACAATATGCCGGCCATCTTGTGACACGGGGGCCGATGCCAATGCATCGGACTGCATATCCACACCGTCAAATTCGGCAACGTTTTCCGCTTCGTTGTTGGCCATGAGGCCAGAATTAGAGCTTGTCCGGTTGTCCGATGCATGTATGTGCAGTGCATTTCTCACATTTGCAGCAAGTTCGGGACTGTCAATCTTGCATACCGGCAAAATGAACGAGAGTCCGCATATAAGCAACAGCATGGCGCGGTTAAATCCGTGGAATGTCTGCTTGCTCAGGCATACTCTATAAAGAAGGTATAATACGGCTGCAATAACAGCGACCTTGAGCTGGTATATGAGGAATGCTTCCATATCTATTCTGTTGAATTACTTTTCCGATTCAATTATATCTATGAGGTCCCGGAGTTCTTCTACCGTGATTTTATCATCCTTGACAAGGGCCGATACAGCTTTCAGATACGAATTCTTCAAGCATCGCATGAACGGATTACCATTGAATTCGTTGTTATAGTCCTGCCACTCAATCTGATAGTGGTATCTGTATCCGGTTCCCTCCTTGGTGTGCCCCAGGAAACCATAACTCTCAAGCATCCTGACCTGGGTTGACACCGTATTGATGTGCGGCCGAGGTTCAGGCATGCTCTCCCTGATTTCACTCGTAGTCATGGCACCATTCTTCCAGAACAGCTCCATAATCTCAAGTTCCTTTTTACTTAACTTTTTCATATTCAATTGCAATTGTATTTGTTCATTTGTTCTTTCCCTTGCGGTCGGTTTCTTGCGCTCGGTTCTTTTCCTTGGGTCATCTTCTTGCGGTTCTTTATCGTCTTTTAGTTGACCTTTAGTTGAATCCGATGCAAACATACAAGAAAGATTTCATAAGTCAACTATAGTTCGACTATTTTTTTAGAAATTATTTTTCCAAACTCACAGAAGATAATAATTACCATTCTCCCACAAGTATATAAGAATGACGCAGGACCAATGAATCGCTAAATTCATTGCTTCTGCGTCACGCTTTGTCACATAGTGGAGGTGGCTTTAGAACGCTTCGGGACCTTGTCCCTGAATCGTTCGTTGACCTGTCCCCTTAATGTTTGTACTGAACAGCGGCAGCCTCGACAGGGAGTGATGCCTTGTAGTTCTCAATGTACTTGTTGAAGCCCTCGACAGCCTCAGGTGTAGGAGCAATCTCGGTGCCGGTATTGCCGGCGAATACTACCATGTCAAGGAAGTCAGCCAGTGAAAGGCCCTTCTTGTTGATAAGGTACGATGCCAGGATTGCCATGCCCCAAGGACCACCTTCACCGGCAGTCTCCATGCAGGAGATAGGTGAATTCAGTGCAGCTGCCAGAATGCTCTGGCCAACCACTGGGGTGGTGAAGAGACCACCGTGACCGGTAATGCGGTCAACCTTGATCTTCTCCTCCTTGAAGAGGATGTCGTTACCAATCTTGAGCACGCCTATTGCGCCGCTGATGATTGAGCGCATGAAGTTTGCCAGGTTGAACTTGTCTGTAGCAGAGCGTACAAACAGAGGACGACCGTCAGCAAAGCCAGTCACAGGCTCGCCTGATACATAGTTGTAACTTACAATGCCACCGCAGTCAGGATCACCCTTCAGGGCGTGGTTGAACAGGTTGACAAAGATCTTGCCCATGTCAACAGGTATGCCCATGATTTCATTGTACTCCTTGAACAGGCCTACCCATGCGTTCAGGTCACTTGTGCAGTTGTTGCAGTGAACCATGGCAACAGGGCTGCCGTCAGGTGTGGTGACAATATCAATAACCTCATGTGGCTTGTTCAGGTCCTTCTCAAGAACAATCATTGAGAATGATGAAGTACCGGCTGAAACGTTACCGGTGCGTGGGCGTACGGCGTTTGTGGCAACCATGCCTGTGCCTGCATCGCCCTCTGGTGGGCAGAATGGCGCACCTGCCTTCAGATGGCCTGAAACGTCAAGCTTGCGGGCACCTGCCTCAGAAAGACAGCCTGCATCCTTGCCTGCTTCAAGTGATTCCGGCAGGATATCCTCAAGCTTCCATGGGAATCCCTTAGGAGCAATCAGCTGGTTGAACTTGGCAACCATCTCAGCGTTGTAGCTCTTGGTTGCAGGGTCAACAGGAATCATGCCCGATGCATCGCCCACGCCAAGAACCTTCTTGCCTGTAAGCTGCCAGTGAATGTAACCAGCCAGTGTTGTCAGGAAGTCAATGTCCTTTACGTGTGGCTCGTCATCAAGGATTGCCTGGTACAGGTGAGAAATGCTCCATCTGAGTGGAACGTTGAATACGAACAGTTCTGAGAGTTCAGCTGCTGCCTTGCCGGTGTTTGTGCATCGCCATGTACGGAACGGAACAAGAATGTTGCCGCTCTTGTCAAATGGCATGTAGCCGTGCATCATGGCGCTTACGCCGATTGCTGCCAGCTGCTCAATCTCAATGTCGTACTGCTCCTTTACATTTGCGCGCAGGTTTGCGTAGCAGTCCTGCAGACCGTACCAGATGCTCTCTATGCTATATGACCACAGGCCGCCTACAAGCTGGTTTTCCCATGTGTGGCTGCCCTGGGCAATAGGATTGTACTCCGGGTCAATAAGTACAGCCTTGATTCGGGTTGAACCGAACTCAATGCCAAGAATGGCCTTGCC
>JAKSIQ010000078.1 GCA_024398755.1 Bacteroidaceae bacterium
GGCTTATGGGAATTGGCAATCCGTATGTCCATTTTGGCGATTTTGACCTTGCCGGCATCAAGATCTTCTTAAGTGAATTCCATAAGTATTTGCCGGAGCGTTCGTCATACCTGATTCCTTCGGACATAGAAGAGAGACTGAGGCATGGTTCAACGGAACGTTTTCAGGGCAACTATTACGAGAATCGTCATTTGTCTTCTGATATCCCAGAACTTCAAACTTTGATAGGCTTGATCATGATGTTTCATAAGGGATATGACCAGGAGGGGTATATAAATATTTAAATACTATTCCAACGCTACCTTGTGTAGATAGCTGACACCTGATTTTCAACAGTTGAGATTATGGACATTTTTGAAATGAAATTCGCGAAAGTCTTTCCTCTTTTGATTGCCAAGGCAGAGAGGAAAGGGAGAACACGGGATGAAGTGTTCAAGGTTACCATGTGGCTCTTGGGGTACACCAAGGAAGAACTGGAAGCGTTGCTTGAAAGTGAAGCCACTTATGGCGACTTCATAGATCACGCTCCTGCCAAGAACCCAGCCAGAATGGACATCAAAGGAAGGATATGCGGCATCAAGATTGAAGATATTGAGGATCCCCGAATGAGGGACGTCCGCATCCTTGACAAGCTAGTGGACGATCTGGCAAAAGGTAAGGAGATCAAACAATGAAAAGAAATAATATGTGGTGGATTTTTGCAATACTCTCTGCCGTATTTGCTGCGGCTACAGCCATACTGGCAAAGATGGGAATCGAAGGCGTTGATTCCAACCTGGCCACTGCCATACGCACCATCGTGGTTCTGCTCATGGCGTGGGGCATGGTATTGTAAAAATCAGACTATATGAACCATGAGCATTTTACTCATCTTCATAATAGCACTCAACGCGGTCACATTTCTTGTGTACGGCATCGACAAGCGATTTGTGTCTGAAGAAACAAAGAATAATGCAAGCATACACATACATAGCGAAAGGCAAGTTTGCCTTGGTAGAAAAGCCAAAGCCTGCTATTATTGCCCCTACAGATGCCATTGTGCGAGTTACTCTTGGCAGCATCTGCACAAGCAACCTTCACATTGGAAATAAGAAAATAGACAATAACAATGCAATTCATTCTCAAGGCCTATGACGGCAAGGCCATGCATATATTACTATTTTACGATTATCACATAATGATAATATGATAATCCTTTATATCTTTGCATGTGTAGCAAAAACCTGGAATATGAAAAATCCATTTATCACCAACGGATATGCCGGCAGCGAGTATTTCTGCGACAGGAAACATGAGACCGACGACATGCGTTCATTACTGGTCAACGAGAACAACATCGCTATCATATCCCCTAGAAGGATAGGTAAGACCGAACTGATCAATCACGTTTTCGACTGTGATGAATTTCGCACGAAGTACCACTGCTTCCTTGTTGACATCTATGCAACACAGTCAGTCAGCGATTTGGTAAATATGCTCGGTAAGGCGGTACTGGAAGAACTCAAGCCAAAGGGAAGAAATGCGTGGGAGAAGTTTGTAACGGCAATCGGCTCTATTCGTTCCGAGATAACATTTGATATCAACGGCCAGCCTTCCTGGAGTGTGGGCCTTGGGGAAATCAATAACCCCATAGCAACCCTGGACGAGATTTTCCGCTATCTTCAAAGTGCCGACCGTCCATGTATAGTTGCTATTGACGAGTTCCAGCAGATTACCAAATATGGAGATGCCACGGTGGAGGCTACACTTCGCACGTATGTCCAGAAGACGACGAATGCACATTTCATCTTCGCCGGCAGCCAGAGGCATCTGATGAACGGAATGTTCACATCTCCGTCACGGCCTTTCTACCAGTCCGTCACAATTATGAACCTCAAGCCGTTGGAGATTAATAAATACATCGAGTTTGCCAATGATAAATTCAAGGAAGGTGGCAAACGCTTCGATCCTGCAGTTCTTGAAAATCTGTACGGCAGATTCGATGGCGTGACAAGTTATATCCACAGGATTCTGAATATCCTGTATTCAAGAACTGGAGACGGTCAGGCCTGCTCGGTAGATATGGTGGACCCTGCAATTGATTTTGTAGTCCGTTTGTCCTCGGACACCTACGAGTCCTTATTCTATCAGATGCCGCAGAAACAAAGGGCTGTCTTTCTTGCCATAGCATCCGAAGGGAAAGCTACTGAAGTCATGAGCGGTTCTTTTGTAAAAAGGCATTCTCTTGTATCGGCAAGCAGCGTTTCTTCAGCAATAAAGGGACTTCTTGACAAGGATTTCATCACGAATGACAACGGAGTGTATTCTGTGTATGACAAGTTCTTTCAGATCTGGCTGTCAAAACGAGGCATGATTTGACCATCCGGACTTTCCTGCAGTTGGGTGAACAATGAACTTGGTGACACTCCCGCCTCTTTCTGATAATTAATTTTGACTAGTCCTGAAATTGGAATTAATGTTTATGAACTAAGAACACAAATATATTGACTTTGAGGCTTACGCACGTGTGGCAGAGCCACATAAACGTGAGAAGGCATCGGCAGGCACTGACACACTCAAGGCAAGACGGAAAGCAAAACAGCGTGCAACCCAATAGAGCTGCACGCTGCTTTTTATTTTCGAACGATTCGGGACCTGTCCCCAAAACCGTTCGTTTACTTAACCTCCTCAAAGTCTGCATCCTGAACATCTGGGCCCTGCTGACCGTTCTGAGGACCAGCCTGCTGGCCGCCGCCGAAGCCTGCGCCTGCACCAGGACCAGCCTGAGCGCCACCCTGGGCACCGCTTTGAGCGTACATCTCAGCGCTTGCAGCCTGGAATGCGGTGTTCAGCTCAGCCATAGACTTGTCAATTGCAGCAAGGTCCTGAGCCTTGTGAGCCTCCTTCAGGGCATTCAGAGCGCTCTCAATAGGAGCCTTCTTGTCAGCTGGCAGCTTGTCACCAAGTTCGTTGAGCTGCTGCTCGGTCTGGAAGATCACTGAGTCAGCCTGATTCAGCTTGTCTATCTTCTCACGCTCCTTCTTATCGGCATCGGCATTTGCCTCAGCCTCGGCCTTCATGCGATCAATCTCCTCCTTTGAAAGGCCGCTCGATGCCTCAATGCGGATAGCCTGCTCCTTACCGGTAGCCTTATCCTTGGCTGATACCTTCAGAATACCGTTGGCATCAATATCAAATGTAACCTCAATCTGTGGAACACCACGGCGTGCCGGAGCGATGCCCTCAAGGTTGAACTGACCGATAGACTTGTTCTGGTTTGCCATTGGACGCTCACCCTGCAGAACGTGGATAGTAACTGCAGTCTGGTTGTCAGCGGCTGTAGAGAATGTCTCAGACTTCTTGCAAGGAATTGTAGTGTTAGCCTCAATCAGCTTGGTCATTACACCGCCAAGAGTCTCAATACCCATTGTCAGAGGAGTTACGTCAAGCAGGACAATGTCACCTACTCCACCCTCCTTGTTCAGGATAGCACCCTGGATAGATGCACCTACTGCAACGACCTCATCAGGGTTAACGCCCTTTGAAGGAACCTTTCCGAAGAAGTCTTCAACAAGCTTCTGGATTGCTGGGATACGGCTTGAACCACCAACCAGGATTACTTCATCAATATCTGAGTTGCTCAGGCCGGCATCGCTCATAGCCTTGCGACATGGCTCCAGACAAGCCTGGATCAGGTTGTGTGCAAGCTGTTCGAACTTGGCACGTGTCAGAGTCTTTACAAGGTGGCGTGGAACACCTGCAACCGGCATGATGTAAGGCAGGTTGATTTCTGTGCTGGTTGA
>JAKSIQ010000079.1 GCA_024398755.1 Bacteroidaceae bacterium
CAATGGTCATGGAGTTGCTCTCGTTCTTATTTCCCATCGACAGTGCCATCCAGTCATTTGCAAACACATCTACAGGCTTGAGACAGAGGTCTGTAGGCTTGATGGCTGTCCACTCGACAGCAGTGCTGTCGTTCTGTGATCTGTTACCCTTTCCGGTCATATTCTTTACCTTGCCGCATGAGGCTGCGGACAATGCCGTCGCCGCAATGGCGGCAATGATGATCATTCTCTTCATATCAATCAGGTTGGATGATTGCTCCTATTTCTTCTTTTCTGCACCAGAGCCAGATACGTCCCGTGTTGCTGACCTTGCTGACCTGGAATGTGAGTCCGCTCTTGCGCATTACATCCCTGCTGTCAGTCCATTCTATGCTGCCCTTGACCCTTTGACCTTCCGAGACTGGCGTGGAGTCCAGAGAGAGCATGTACCAGTCAGACATATTGTCGTTGTGGACTCTGTATTCGTTTCGCTTGGGATTCGCAGATGACTGGCAGTTGTATGGGCCTGCCGAGAAGACGGTGCGTCCCTTGACAGACAGCACGAACTCCGACGGTGTAGTCAGGAACTCACTGTCCGGCCCCTTGCCGGTACAGCTGCATATTATTGTCAGTGTCGCCAGGAGGGTGACTAATCCTGTTCTTGTCATTTTACTGTCAGTCTCTTTGTTATGGTCTCGATGCTTCCGTCATTGTGCAGGATCTCAGCCTTGAGAAATCCTCCGTTGTTAAGTGTGAAGTAACCGTCGCCTTCGGGTGATATGCTGCTGCCGTTCAGCGTCCATCTGATGCTGCGTGCATCGTTGCAGTTGAATACCCTCAGGGAAAGATGGCTGCCTTTGACCACGGAACCGTCAGAATTCTTTGCCGTCGATCCCATATAGATGAACGGATATCCGTCGCTGTACATGGACATTGTAGTGACAGCTGTGCTTATGCTCTGGATTCCAGGAGCCGAAATGCTTATTTCGTATCTGGTCTTCGGATTCAGCCCCTCGAGAGTGTACGAGTAGTTGCCGCTATCGTCATATGGTCTGACCTGGGCCAGTGTCTTGCCGTTGCAGCTTATTGTACAGTTGACGTCGGTATCGGAACAACTCCAGTGAATTATTGCAGCATCCTGGAAAGCTTCTGTGCCGGTTACTGAAAGCGGACCTGTCACATTGAAGCTGACACCGCTGGAATTCCTGCTGATATTGGTGATCGCGATTTCAGGAGACTTGCCGCTCCAGAATCTGAAAGCCGGCTTGGTGTTAGCTTTGAATGAATCCGATTTGCCGTAAGGCCATGCAATCTGGGAAACTGAGGACGCGGTAGGGGAGGCCTCGATGAGGTCTGCGCACTGGTGCTCAGGGCGGCAGTTGACCTCATTGTAGAACCATCGGTCCTCGGCTGTCATATCGATTGAGTATTTGTCGGACCATCCTGCTGCATTGTCGGACATGTCAATATGGTAGATGAGCATTCCGGATGTGCCTATATACTTGTCCCAGCCGTCATTGGACCGGCATTCAAACAGGTAGCACTCTCCTGGCCTGTCTCCGGGAACGTAAGCATATGCTCCGTTCACGCCGATAGGCTCCAGGCTGTAGGCTCCCGGTTCAAGGGTCAGGCGTCTGCCGATTCCGAGCTGGTACAGGTCGACTGCATTGTAATTCGGTGGAGTGTTTGAGTCATTGTTGTAATTGCCTCCATCCATGATACTGGTCTTCTTCCAGAGGGCGTCGGATTTTCCGCCACTTTCCTCATAATCCGTATCGTACAAGTCTGCCAGGCCAAGAGTGTGGCTGAATTCGTGGCAGAAGGTTCCTATGCCTGTAAAGATTGATTGTCCGCTCGAGTTTACCCCAATCTCGGTGGAAAGTGCATAACAGTTGATCTTCTTGCCGTCAAGGGTTAGACTGATGTGTGCGCCGTCGTAAAGTGCCCAGGAGTGTGACCATACGTAGTCCTCTCCGGCACCATGAGCTTCGTCTTTGCCGGCTACGAAGATATAGACATTGTCAACCTCGCCGTCCCCGTCGTAGTCGTATCTGGAGAAGTCGATGCTGCTGTTGGCCAAACGGCAGGCTTCTGCAACCAGTTCACCGGGCCGCTTGTCGAAATCGTCTTCACCGTTTTCTCCGTAATATGCGTATCCGTGGCTCAGCGTAACAACATCGCTGACATCGAAGTCGAATTCTGCAATTCCCTTGAACTGTTCGTTGAAGTAGTCTGCTGCGCTTCCGGTCGCATTGTTGTAGTTGTATCCTTTTTCATTGAGCATGGATACGAAACGGTTGCGTGAATTCTTGAATCTGAGGTCGGAGAACTCGGCCAGTATGACGAGTCCGTGGTGCTTTTCCACTCCAGCTTTGGTTGATACGGCCTTCATAGGCTTTACGGCACGGCGTGCTGCCAAACGTTTTTCTGAACCGTTTCTGGACAGAGTCTGGTATGGAATACTGCGGCTTGCGTCTAGAATCGATGTAGGTGCGGGACGGTCGGCCCTGTAGCTGGTTGCATGACGTTTTCCTTGGGCATCGTAGGTGGCGAATTTATAGTAGCCATCCTTGTCCAGAGCAACAGCGCATCCGTCGGACGTGGTCAGCAGACGGCAGAACTCGTCTCCGCGCAGATGAACTTTGAGAGTAGATCCGTCAGGCTGCCGGAGAGTGTAGAACCCTTCGCGTGCCGGAATGGCGGCCAAGCGCAGGCTCAGTACACTCAGCAGGACTAATATGATCGGGACGAATCTCTTCATATCGCAAATTTAGTCATTCCCTAGCCAAAAAATGCAACAAGAACAAAAAAAGAAAGGACCGGTCACCTCACAGCGAACGGCCCTTCAGACGTGTACTAAAACCTAAACCTGCTATATTGATGCAGAAGTTCAGGTTTACGTTGCATCAAAAATGAAAAAAATTAGAAAAAGCTGAAATTATTTCTTTGCCTCTTCTACAGATACCTTACGGAACTCCTTGAGATCCTTCATGAGGTCGAGAGCAGCCTTGCGTGCACGTGCACCAGCAGCCTTGTTACCCTTCTCAACCTGTGCGTCGGCATTAGCCTCGAACTCGGCGATTTCAGCCTTGATTTTTGCTACAAGCTCTTTCATTTTGCTTAAATATTTAACGGTTAATAATTGAAATTCTTCCAAAGTAGACTTGCACTTGATGCGAAAGATAGTGATTAATCTTTGAATTCCAAACTATTACGCGTTTTTTTTGTTTAGGTATGTCATCGCTCGGTCAGGTCCGACGGTGGTGAAATCCCTGACTCCGCCTATTACCTTTTTACATAATTCAGGCATCGCCTCTTTCTCTTCAGGAGTAAGTTCTCCCAGGACGAAATCAATCTGTCCACCTCTGCGAAAATCATTGCCAATACCCATTCTGATGCGGGTAAAGTTTTGAGATTCAAGAAGTTCAATTATGTTTGCGAGCCCATTATGACCGCCATCGCTTCCATTCTTGCGCATACGCAGGGTGCCGAATGGAAGATTGAGGTCATCACAGATCACGATCAGATTCTCGATAGGAATGTCCAGTTTATTAAGCCAGTATCGTATCGCGTTGCCACTGAGATTCATATAGGTCGAAGGTTTCAGCAATGTAATCTTTCTGCCCTTGAATGAAGTCTCTGCGACACTTCCGTAACGTGCCGTCTCAAAAACAAGATTGGATGCCTGAGCCCAGGCATCCAATACCATAAATCCCA
>JAKSIQ010000008.1 GCA_024398755.1 Bacteroidaceae bacterium
ACGGACTAGCCATTTTCCAGACCGCGGTGAGTGAATACGCCTGTTTTGCTCACGGACTAGCCATTTTCCAGACCGCGGTAAGTGAATACGCCTGTTTTACTCACGGACTAGCCATTTTCATTGACAGATACTACGTCTATTAAAGACCTTTTTGGCAAACCTAACTGCAATAATGTCTATGAACGCATTGGATCTACCGAACCGAGTTAATTTGATTGTTTAACTTTTTAAATTCTGTCCAGAACTTTACCGGACAGGTATGAATTCAAATATTTCGTGGTCGTCTGGTAGTTCATCGGGTTTTACAACACGAATATTCGTACCATCTGAGCTATCTGTTATATCATAAACAACATCATTGCTATGATAATTTCCAGAAGTCCGTTTCTCCAATTTGATTTCAAAGAATGTCTTTTTCAATGGTACTTTTACACTCTGGTAACCATTTATAGCCACCTTAAGCAGGTGATCTCTTCCATAAAGCTGGTATGAAAAACATCCATCTTTATCAGTAAATGTATAACGGTATGCAGCTGTATCATTTTCGACTGTTTCAACAATTAGAACACCACTTAACGGTTCATCGGTTGAAGCGTCCATTACTTTACCGGTGATTGTTGTGCCAGGAATAATATCTTCAGAAACTGGTTTGTTTTGAGCATAAACAGCCATGATCTGGCTTAGAACAAGCGAAAATATTAAAATTGACTTTTTCATAGAAGAAAAAATACCGTTATTTCAACACCTCAGTAAAACGAAAGCTTCGTTCTTCAAAATGGCTTCAAGAAGTCAAAACTCCTTAAAGCACCTCAAAGATAGTATTAGATTGTAGAAGAAAGAATAAAGTTTCATGTTTTTATCTCTTCTGAAAAGAAAGACATTTGAATCTCTTTCCTACATATTTATTATTGGTGTAATTCTCTATATTGACTTTCTTGAACCGGAATCTGATATAGGGAAACCGAGAAATATAGCTAAAAATTTGATTACCCCACTTTTAGCTATAAATTCCTGCGTATAACGTACCCAGAGCTACATCCGAACGAAAGAAAGGCTTTAGTGATAGAGAAAAATCAATATATATATAGCGTATTTATTCAAATAGAAAACATCGTATGGTGGCATAAAATTTCCACTGAGCCGTGACTAGCTCATACCAATTGGAAATCATTAATTGGTGCAAATCTGGTGCAAATATAAAATGATTGTGCCGTAACTTGTTGATTTTCAACTCGTTATGGCACAATCTCCGTGATTCCGCCGGGATTCAAACCCGGAACCTTCTGATCCGTAGTCAGATGCTCTATTCAGTTAAGCTACGGAACCTCCCTTAATTGCGGTGCAAAGATACTGCTTTTTCTGATAACAGCACTATTTATGGCACTTTTTTTATTCCAAAAACTGAAATTAGTAACAATGAATTGACTGATGTCTATGCGAATTGGCAGAACTCATTGCCTGATGTGGGGGAAACGTGTTTTATGAGTGTTCCAAATTGGCAGTTCTGCATGTGCCGTATGCTACCGAAAAGGTGAAAATTATTTGTGAATTCTATTGACTTTATGTAAACTTGCATCAGTGTCCAGATAATCCGAAAAAATGAGAAAGACAATCTTCATTACCGGCGGTTCAACCGGAATTGGTGCTGCAACAGTACGCAAGTTTATTGAAATGGATTGGAACGTTGTAAATTTTGATTTCAATCCGCAGAAAGGACAGGAACTGTCAAAGGCGATAAACAAGCCTGAGCAGTTGATGTTCATTGAAGGAGATACACGCAACAAAGAAGATATGGAGCGTGCCGTCAAAGCTGCTGTTGAACGGTTCGGTGTCATAAACAGTCTGTTTGCCAATGCGGGTGTACATGGAGCCAATACATTGCTCGATGTTACCGATCAGGAATTTGACCGCATTGTCGGCACCAACATTTACGGCACTTTCAATACGTTGCGCCAGGTAGTTCCGCAAATAATAAATGTGGGTGGCGGCAGTGTTGTAATAAGTGTATCTGATCAGTTCTTTGTCGGCAAACCCAACAGTTTTGCATACGGACTTACCAAGGGTGCTTTAGGACAGATTGTACGTTCCCTTTCCATCGATCTTGGGCCGAAGGGCGTACGTGTGAATGGTATCTGTGCCGGTACGGTACGCACTCCGCTTGTTGACAATCTGTTCATTGATATGGCGAAAAGAAACGACTGCACGCTTGAAGATTACTGGACTGCGGAAAACAAGCTCTATGCCCGCGGCTCTGCCGGACGTCCCGAAGAAGTTGCTGAGTTTGTCTATTTCCTTATAAGCGATGCGGCCTCTTTTGTAACCGGCGGTCACTATCTGGTTGATGGCGGACTTGTTGCCCGTTAATCATCATTCTGAGATTGGACGGACGGCCTTGCCAATGCATCGGTATTCGAAACTTGTATAGCTTGCCCCTGCATCGGCTATGCCTAGGTAAGCAGCCGTGCTTGGAATGACTGTACTCAATGAAGAAGACCAGCAATAACCGCTTTCGCCGACACTGATCAAATTGGAACCATCGCCAAATCCGTTAGCGGGGAAAAAGACGGAATTGCCGTTTCTGTCGGTAAAAAGGCAGCCGTTCGTTCCTGTGTTGTTGTAATTATTTTTCCACGAATGTGACAACTTGCACAATGCGTCAAACTCTTCCTTTGTCGGCATACGCCATGTGCCGCCAAAGGTCCTGTTTGCCACATCGTTCATAAGTGCCAATGTTCCGCCTGGACATATTGAGTCCTTGATTCCGTTGAAGACCGTAGATTCATAATCGGAATGCCCGCCATTGAATGGACAATGTTCCCAATCAAAAGATGCTTGGCGGGTGGTGTCTGTGTAATTCCATCCTGTAATATCTCCCCAAGCGAAATGTGTACCGTAATCAGTCTCGCTAGTGGCGCCAATATTGCATTTTGCCCATTTGTATATCTTTGTCTCTCCACCAATTTCCATCGTTATCTCGACATATTCAGGCCCGGATACTTGTATGTCTAATGGAATTTCATGCTTTTCGCATGATGCAATCAGCCCCATTGTCAAGACCGCAAGAGAAATAGTATTGAATAATGCTTTCATTTGGACTTTCATGAATTTGATAATGCAAAGCTATTCAAATAATATGTACATTTGAGATTGGACGCATATTTTTTCAGAATATGAATGAAATGGACTTTCTGACCGAAGTATATTCGATATTCAATTCGTTGGCCGCTATTCCCCACCCGTCTCACTACGAGCGGAGAGTTGCCGATTATCTGTGTTCATATGCGGAACGCCTTGGCCTTGAGTACAGACGTGATGATAGAAACTGTGTGGTTATAAGAAAGCCCGCCACTCCGGGGCATGAAACGGCAGACCCTGTGGTTCTGCTGAACCATATGGATATGGTGGCTGTTGGAGATGGTTCCAGGCCATTTGATCCGTTGGCCGATGGCATAGAGCCTTATGTGGAGAACGGTTGGATGATGGCGCGTGGCACTTCGCTGGGTGCTGACAACGGAATTGGTCTGAGTATGGCGCTTGCTGTTCTTGCCGACAATGACATTGTTCATGGACCTATAGAGGTTCTGACAACGTCGAACGAGGAAGATGGAATGACGGGTGCTGCAGGTCTGTCAGAAGATTTTATTATGGGGCGTAAGGTGATTAACCTTGACAGCGAAGACTACGATACCATAACTGTAGGTTCTGCTGGCGCATATATTCAGACTGCAACATTGAAAACGGAATGTCTGCCGGCCAGTGGACGCTACGTGTTCTTTTCCGTCGGTATAGGCAATGGACGTGGCGGACACTCTGGGGTCGATATCGGCAAAGGTCACATAAATGCCATACATGCACTTTCGGTCCTGCTCTACGACTGTTGCCCGGAACTGTTACTTATCAGAATTGACGGAGGTGTGGCAAGCGCATCGATAGCATCGTCATGTACGGCGGTGGTCGGTGTGCCGTGTCCTTATGCCGGCGAATTTGTTGATTCCGTGTTGGAACGATTCGAATCAATGAGACATGATTTTGCTGATGGTCAAGAACTTATTGTCAATGTTCACGAAGCAGACATTTCAGAAGACATTGCGGTTGGAAACGCCTCGACACTAAAGCTCATTGCTTCAATTCCGTGCGGAGTGATACGCATGCATGAAAGCATGCCCGGCACTGTGATGACCAGCAACAATATTGGCCTGATCAGTACAACGGAGTCCGGCATAAGCGTATCGTGTCATACCCGCAGTTTCAGCGATGATGAAATGGAGACTGTAGCTGCATCCATAACACGTAAATTTGAAGCCTGTGGCGCATCGGTCAAAGTTCTTATGAATACTCCCGGCTGGCAGGAAAACTCCGATTCGGCATTCATCAGAATGACAGAAAGCGTTTTCCGTGATGTCCTTGGTTTCTCACCGCGTAAAACGGCTATGCACTTTGTGCTTGAGGCTGGCTATTTTGTACGTAAATTTCCTGGCGTTGAGATTGCCTGTATAGGCCCCAGAATAGTCGGACCGCATTCTGCCGCCGAGCGCGTGGAGCTGTCAACTGTAAGCGATATCTGCAAAGTTCTTATTGAACTGCTGGCACGTCTTGCGTAGCCACGCTGTCGGCGGACGTCACAAGGCCTATCAGTTCCATGTAGTCATGCACCGCTTCAAGATAGGCCGGCATGTCTTCGGCCGATATCGGATCGACGGCGGGAAGGTCCATGCGCAACGGATCAATTGCCGTTCCGTTTTTGAATACTCTGAAATCCAGATGCGGACCAGTGGCTACACCGGTAGCTCCGACATAACCTATAAGTTGTCCTTGGCTTACATGGGTGCCTTGCGTTATTCCTTTCGCAAAGCCTTTCAGATGCATGTATTCTGTTGTGTAAGTGCTGTTATGCTTGATTTTTAGATAGTTACCCCCGCCTTTGCTGTCCCATGCGCGTGTTATTACAACGCCATCGCCTATTGAATATACCGGTGTTCCGGCAGGAGCGGCATAATCGACCCCATGGTGTGCTCTGACAATCTTGGTGACCGGATGAACTCTTGCATTTGAGAATCTTGAACTGATACGTGAATAGCTTAATGGCGCTTTCAGAAACGCACGTCTCAGACTGGTGCCGTTTTCGTCAAAATATTCGGGGCGTTCACCATGGTATTTGTATCGGAAGGCATAATGATTTTTTCCTCTCGTTACAAAATTGGCAGCCAATATGCTTCCTACCCCTACTCTTGAAGAGTCTGCGAACACTTCTTCGTAATAGACGGCAAATGAATCTCTTACCTGTATTCCGAAGAAGTCTATGGTCCATGAATACACGTCGCTGAGCATGCCTGCTATGGCCGGATGAGCACCTTGCTCAATCATGGCGTTCCATAGTGAGGAACTTATGTTCCCGCAGATGAAACGCGTGACAGTATCAGTCGGGATTGAGCCAATGTAACTGAAAATGCTGTCTCCTAGTGAATACACGACATATTCCGTTGCCGAAATGTCATATACCATATATTTCGGGGTGCAGACTGAATCAAGTTCATGAATGATATGGTACGGGTTGCCCGGCCGGATTTTACGGACACTGTATGTGTTCTGGGACTCTTTTTCCAAATGATAGGCAGTGGCCATATCGGAACCGTGCCGCAGCAGAATTGCAGACAGCACATCTGAATTTTCCACTTGGCTGTCAATGACGCCAAGACTGTCCAGAACTATACCCCATCTGACTTGCGGTTCATGACTCTCATCATTGTTTTCACAAGTCTTGCGGTTGTCGCAAGACGTTGTCATTGATGTCATCAAGACCAGTGCTGCAGCAAAGAGCCGGATACGTTTGCCCATCAGCCGTCAATCTCACTGAATGAACTGACAATCTGTTCGTGCAGCTGCTGCGAAACCGGGACAAGTGGCAGACGTGTAATGTTGGCAATCATATTGCGGCTTGCCATCAGGGCCTTGATGCCGCATGGGTTGCCTTCCTTGAACAGCAGTCCGTATGCCGGAGCGAATTTGTCCTGTATGGGCTGCGCTTTGGCGAATTCGCCTTCCATGCAATGGTGAATCATCTGGCCGAAAGTCTTGGGCAGTGCGTTTCCTACAACCGATATCACACCGACGGCTCCGTGGCTGAGATATTGAGTACCATGTCCACCTCGTCGGCTCCGTCGCTGATTGCCTGCATGGCAAGAGAATCGTCACCGATAATGACTTTGAACCCCTGTGGTGCTCTGGCAATGGTTTCGCGAATCTGTTCCATGTTGCCCGATGCTTCCTTGATGCCGATTACATTCGGGTTGTCTTTGACAATCCTCATGCATGTGTCAACGGTCATGTTCACACCGGTACGTCCTGGAATGTTGTACATGATGACTGGCTTTGAGCTGGCCTTGGCTATTGCTGAAAAATGGCGGTAAATACCTTCCTGCGACGGTTTGTTATAATACGGAACGCACGAAAGTATTCCGTCAACGCCGTCAATCTGGAAATCTTTTATGTCTTCTACGGCTGTTGCTGTGCAGTTGCAGCTGCAGCCTGCCATGATTGGAATGCGCCCAGCATTCTGCCTGATGACGAACTGGAGAATCTGCATGCGCTCTTCTTTCGAGAGTGTCGGAGTCTCGGCTGTGGTTCCTAAGACGCACAGAAAATCCACTTTGCTGGAAATCAGATTTTCAACTATTGCTGAAAGTGCTGTCCAGTCAATTCTGCCTTCTTTGTCAAACGGCGTTATGAGCGCCACTCCAAGGCCACTAAAAGGGTAAGAGTAGTTCATTGCTTGTATTGGGGGTGTTATTCGGCTCAAGGCCTATCATTTTCAAAAATTCATATTCGTCTATCAGCGGAATGCCAAGGTTGGCAGCCTTCTCCTTCTTTGCAGGCCCCATATCGGAACCGGCCAAAACAAATGAAGTGGCACCGGAAATGCCAGACACGTTCTTTCCGCCGTTTCTTTCAATCAGACTCTTGTATTCGTCGCGGGAATGCTCCTTGAACACTCCGCTGATTACTATGCTTTTGCCTTCAAGGGCATTGCCTTGTTCCTGGGAATCGGACTGCAATTCCATTTGAAGTCCTGTTTCTGCCAGTCTGTCAACAAGCTCAATGTTGGCTGGCTGTTCAAAGAACGACACAATGCTTCCGGCAATCTTTTCGCCAATTTCGTCAATGCCTGTCAGTGTTTCCAGACTGGCCTTTCTTACGGCTTCCATTGAACCGAGAGAACGGGCAAGAATCTTGGCCACAGTCTCGCCGACAAAGCGTATGCCTATGGCGAACAGAACCCTTTCAAACGGTACCGTCTTGGATTTTTCAATACCCTTGATTATGTTGGCGGCCGATTTTTCACCAAGCCGTTCCATGCGTGCAATGTCTCGGGCGGTCAGTGAATATATGTCGGCAATGTCTTTTACAAGTCCGGCCTGATAGAAAAGGTCTATAGTTTCTGGGCCCAGACCGTCAATGTTCATGGCCTTGCGGCTTACAAAGTGCTCAATGCGGCCCTTTATCTGAGGAGGACACGCACCTGTGTTCGGACAGTAATGTGCCGCTTCGCCAGGATAACGGACCAGTTTGGCGCCACATTCAGGACAGGTGTCTATGAAACGTACCTTGTCTCCTATAAGCATGGAGCGCGAGTCAAGATCGACCTCTGTAATTTTGGGTATGATCTCTCCGCCTTTCTCCACATATACCATGTCTCCGATATGCAGATCCAGGCTTTCAATGATGTCGGCATTGTGAAGCGTGGCCCTTCTGACAGTTGTGCCCGACAGCTGGACCGGTTCCAGATTTGCGACCGGAGTGACGGCGCCTGTCCTGCCCACCTGGAAAGACACGCTTTCAAGCCTGGTCAGCTGGCGCTCGGCCTGGAACTTGTATGCAATGGCCCATCTGGGTGATTTGGCCTTTAATCCAAGTATCTGCTGCTGACGCAGTGAATTGACTTTCAGAACAATGCCATCGGTGGCAACAGGAAGGTTGCGTCTTTCGGTGTCCCAGTATGAAATGTAGTCCATGACCTGCTCTATGGTGCTGCATTTCTTCATGTGGTCACTGACTTTGAACCCCCACTTTGCCGCTGCCATCATGTTTTCGTAATGGCCGTCTTCCGGAAGGTTTTCGCCTAACAGATAGTACAGGTATGAATCGAGCTGTCTTTTGGCAACTACTGCCGGATTAAGCAGTTTGAGTGTTCCTGATGCCGCATTTCTTGGATTGGCGAACAAAGGTTCCTCGCTCAGTTCCCTTTCGGCGTTCAGGCGGTCGAACGATGCCCATGGCATAAGCACTTCGCCACGTATTTCAAATGATTTCGGATATGATCCGGACTGCAGTACAAGAGGAATGCACTTTATTGTGCGTACATTGTCGGTAACGACATCGCCCTGTACGCCGTCGCCACGTGTCACGGCTTTGACAAGCTTTCCGTCTTCGTAAATAAGTGAAATGGACAGACCGTCATATTTGAGTTCGCAGCAGACTTCAAAATCCTCATTCAAGAGCGAACTGACCCTTTGGAACCATTCCCTGACTTCCTGCTCGTTATAAGTGTTGTCAAGCGACAGCATAAGGTACTGGTGCTTTGACTGTTCGAAACCGGTACTCAAGTCGCTTCCGACTCTCTGCGTGGGCGAATTCGCGTCAAACAGTTCCGGGTGTCTGCTTTCAAGTTGGGAAAGTTCACGCATCAGCGCATCGAATTCGAAGTCCGAAATTTCAGGACTGTTCTGCACATAATACAAATGGTTGTACCTGTGTAGAAGTCCTCTTAATTCCAATATTCGTTGCCGCTCTTCCATACGATGCTTTATTCGTGCGAAATTACCTATTTTTTTTCTAATTTTGCACTCACAAAGCCCACCATATTTATGCGTCTTGACATTCTTACGGTATTCCCTGAAATGCTTGAGGGTTTCTTCAACTGCTCAATGATGGCACGTGCCCAGAAAGCCGGCCTTGCTGAGATACATCTGCATGACATAAGGGATTATACGACCGACAAACATCACAAGACCGATGACTACCCCTTTGGCGGTTGTGCCGGTCTGGTCATGAAGATAGAGCCTATTGACAGGCTTATATCCGATTTGAAATCGCAACGCAATTATGACGAGGTAATCTATACTTCACCTGATGGCGAACAGTTCAATCAGAAAATGGCCAACAGTATGTCCATGCTTGAAAATGTGATAATACTGTGCGGACATTACAAAGGTATTGATTACCGTATTCGCGAACACCTGATAACCAAGGAGGTAAGCATCGGTGATTATGTGCTGACCGGAGGTGAACTGGCTGCAGCCATCATGACTGACAGCATAGTGCGCCTTATACCGGGTGTTCTGAGTGATGAACAGTCTGCACTGTCAGACTGCTTCCAGGACAACCTGCTTGCGCCACCGGTATATACCCGTCCGGCTGAATACAAAGGATGGAAAGTGCCAGATGTACTTCTTTCAGGAAATCAGGCTCTGATAAGCGAATGGGAATTCCAGCAGTCTCTTGACAGAACCAAACAACTTCGTCCTGATCTTCTGAAATAGGTCCACCTCTTAAACAATATGAAAGTCCGGCTGAAAATCACTTTTCAGCCGGACTTTTCTTATTTGTTATAGAATCAATATTCCTGAACGTTCTTGAATTCCATCCATTCAAGACGGCGCTTGTAGTTCATATACTGTCCCTTCGGAACATACAGTTTGCAGTTTTCCTTTGTTGCGGTTTCGAAAACTGTCGGACAGTTATGAGGCGGGAATATGCCGCGGACATTGATTCGCTCAAGTTTTGTGCATCCCTTGAATGCATCGACACCGATAATGCGGACGTTTCCTCCAAATTCAACGGTCTTCAGTGAAGAACAGTTTTTGAATGCATTGTCACTGATTGCAGTAATGAAGTTGCCGATAGTGATATTCTCAAGATACTGGTTTCCGGAGAATGCATCAGCGCATATCAGTGAATACTCTTCGCCAATTACGAAATCAGTTTCCTTCTTCTGGGCCGGATAGGTGATGAGCATGCGGTTGTCCTTGGTGAACAGAACTCCGTCTTCAGCCTTATATACCTGGTTGTTCTCGTTGACAGTAATCTTTTCAAGGCTGGAGCAACCTGAAAAAGCACCGTCCATAATACGCATAATGCTGTATGGTATGTCTATTGAAGTGACATTTGTGCAACCGCTGAATGCGTCTTCGTCTATTTCCATTACACGGAAAACAAATTCGTCATCGGCTCCTGCTGTCACAAACGACGGAATGCTGATCTCGCCCTTGTATGAGCTGTAGCTTTCCTCGTTGGAACTGCGGCCGTTAGAATGATCCCATGTCAAGGCTACATTTCCGAAATTGTCAAGAATTTTATAACTGAGTGAAGTTCCGTTATTGTACTTGGCAATAACTATCTGGTCTTCAATTTGAGTGTCAATCTGTTTTACCATCATGGTCTGCCATACCTCACTCTTGATAGATTTACCTGCATTCTTGCTGGTTCCGCACGAGCACACGGCCACTACTGAAGCAGCCATTGCCATTATGAGAACATGTTTCTTCATAATTATATGGTTTTAGTATATGGCAAAAATAAAATGCTGAAATGCAAAAAACAAAAAATATGTGTTAAAATAATGACTCGGGCAGGAATTTTTTGTAAGTGCCGTCTTCAAAGAAAACAACCACTTCTTTTATCTTCTGAATGCCGGCTGTAGTAGTCTTGTCATTATTATAATTATAATAGGTGGTCTTTTCCGGCTTGCTGAGATTTTGAAATTCGTCAGCCATCATATCTTCCTGCGGGAAAATCAAATTCTCGTCAGGGTTATTCTGACTGTCAATGGCCTGTCCCTGGCCATATAGCAGCCATTGAAGATTGACGCTGGGGTAGGCCTGGTTGATGCCGGTTACAATTTTCAGGCTTGCTTCGTTTCTTCCGCTAAGAATATGTTGCAGTGTGGCACGCTGGACACCAATCTGATTTGCAAACTGGGTTGGGTTGACTCCAAGCAGTTGCATCAGTTGAATCAGTCTCTCTTTCATGAAAATGAAGTGTTTATAAGGGTGGATTATGCTGTTTTTTCTATGATACAAAAGTAAAAATATTGGTTTGAATTATTTATAAACATTTGTATTAAAATTAAGCATACAAATGTAACGTGGTAATATTGTGCTATGAGACGATTCAGATGTATTTCTGTCAAATAATGGCTGAAACACCATAGAAAACACTTTAACTATTTGCGCTTAAACTCTGGTATTATGGTATATAACCTTTATTTATACCTCATTTGCATCCACTATTGGCGGTTCTGTATATTATCTGTGGTAATTTTAGAAACCACTGTAATTACAATATGCTATATGTACTGATAATAAGTAAAATAAGGCTATTGATACAAAATGTATAATAAAAGTGCATATCAGTATATAATACAAATGTATTGGTATGCAGTGCTGAATTATTGTGTGATAATATTGGAACAGACTATGGGTAGAATATGCAAATTTGCACATGATACATTTGTATTGTAGTTACAAATATATCATAATACAAAAGAAAGAATACAATGGAATACAGTATCCTTCTGAGAATTCAAAAAATGGATGTTTGCTTTAGTGCAGTATGAAGAAAAGCAATTCTCGCAACAGTCCTTCAGAACCGTTTGCGGTAGCACCTACCCCTTTGCTTTTTGCATCGGTCTTTCTGATAGCCGCAATTATCTGCAGTGTTTTACCCGCAGAGTAGTTTTTCATTCCTTCAATGTAATTCTCACGGACTTTCCAGGTGCTTTTCAGTCCAAGCTGTTCGGCAATTCCATGTTCCGACTTGTCCGGTGAATAATGAGCCAGCATAAGATTGGAAAAGTATGAGAACAGAGTTGCAGTCAACAATTGTATCGGATATGTTTTTGAGTTGCTTTCATAATATGATGCAATCTGATTGGCTTTATAGATATTCTTGCTGACAATTGCATCCTGGAACTCATAAGTGTTAAAGTCTTTGCTGATTCCTACCAGGCTTTCAATGAATTCAGGGGTTATTTCATTTACATCGGCTGGCATGGCTGTAACCAGTTTCTGTATTTCGGCATCAAGCTGACACAGATCCGCTCCAATAGATTCTGTCAGCATGGATATGCCTTTTGCAGACATTGTTTTTCCGTACGAGTTCAGGCACTCCTGAATAAAGGCCGGAACCGCATCTTCCTTTACTTTCTTTGATTCAAACAGAATGCCGGTCTTCTCGATCAGACCTGTTACTTTGCGGCGTCTGTCCAATGTTCCATGCTTGTGACAGAAAACCAGAATTGTACTCGGGTTTGGCGATTGCAGGTAGTATGATAGAATATCGGCAGCCCCAATCTGCTCTTCATTGTCAGAATCTTTCTTCATGAGATTCTGGGCTTCACGTACTATTATCACCTGTTTGTCTGCACCCATAGGATATGCTTTGGCGCGTTCTACAATGCTCTGCATTGTGATGTCATTGCCATACACCACAAGCTGGTTGAAGTCCTGTTCTTCAGGTTTTAGGACATGCTGTCTGATATACTCCGATATTGCATCAATAAAGAAAGGCTCATCTCCCATCAGATAGTATATAGGACTGTATTTGCCATTTCCCAAATCAGACATTATCTGTCTGTATGTTGTCTGTTGAACTGCCATATTTCCTGTTCTTTTGCTATATTAGCGCCTGCATTAGGACAATACAAATATAATGATTGATAGACTGAATTTGCCCGATTTTGAGCTTAAACTCGCCGAACAGGGTGGTAAAAAGGTTGTATGGGACCCCATTCGCAAGCTGTGGGTGGCTTTTACCCCCGAAGAATATGTCAGACAGGCGTTTGTGTCGTTCCTATCGAACTGCAAGGGATATCCTGTTTCCCATATTGCCAATGAGCGTAAAATCCTACTGAATGGAATGACAAGACGCTGTGACAGTGTCGTATATGACAAGGCTGGAAAACCGGTCATGATAATGGAATACAAGGCCAGTTCGGTGGCATTGACCCAAAAGGTGTTCAATCAGATTGCCAGATACAACCTTGTGTTGAAAGTGGACTATCTTACAGTCAGCAACGGACTGACTCACTACTGTGTGAAGATGGATTATGAACATGGCACATACCACTTTCTTAAAGATGTGCCGTCATATCAGGATCTGTAAATGAAAAACCGTCTGATATGTATCGCATACCAGACGGTTTGTAAAAGTGACAGGTAAAATTATTCCTTTGGAGTGGCTGTCTTGCGAGTGCGCTTCTTTGGAGCGGCTTCGGCTACAACCTTGGCTTCTTCCTTGATGCCGGCCAGTTCCGGGTCTATGAGAATACGACCGCAGTACTCGCATACAATGATTTTCTTTCTCATGCGAATGTCGAGCTGGCGCTGTGGTGGAATCTTGTTGAAGCAGCCACCGCATGATTCACGCTGAACGTAAACAATACCGAGTCCGTTGCGTGTGTTGCTGCGGATGCGCTTGAAAGACTGAAGAAGTCGTGGTTCGATGGTCTGCTCCAGAGCTTTTGACTTTTCACGCAGTTTTTCCTCTTCAAGGCGGTTCTCTTCAATGATTTCGTGCAATTCAGCCTTCTTCACTTCAAGATCGCTTGTCTTTTCCTGAATTATTTGGAGGCTGCGTTCAATTTCGTCATTCTTTGCGGCAATTGCTGCGGAATAGTCGCGGATATGCTTCTCGGCAAGCTCAACTTCAAGGTTCTTGAATTCAATTTCCTTGTTGAGTGCGTCGAATTCGCGGTTGTTGCTGACATTATCCTGCTGTTGGGTATATTTGGCAATTGCGGCCTTTGAAGACTCGATTGTTGCTTTGTTTTCAGCAACACCTTTTGTAAGTTCAACCACTTCTGCCTTGTTTTTCTCGACTCTGGTGCTCAGACCTGCAATCTCGTCTTCAAGGTCCTGAACTTCAAGAGGCAGTTCACCGCGAAGTGTCTTGATCTTGTCAATTTCAGTCAGCATGGTCTGCAGCTGGTACAGAGACTGCAGTTTTTCCTCTACAGAAAACTCTGCCGGATCTTTTTTTGTTTCTTTTGCCATAATGCAATATAGTTTTGAATGAATATTTGATTAGAAGTAATTTACAGGATTTGTCCTACAACTGGTTTCAATGATTCTCATGTCAGGGAACGATTCTGATAGAATGTCATGAATCAGTCCGACTGTATATTGTTCAGTTTCAAAATGTCCGGCATCAATAAGTTTTAGCACTCCGTCGTAACCGAAGAAACGGTGATATGATATTTCTCCTGTTATGAAGGCATCGGCACCTTCAGAAACGGCCTTGTCTATAAGAAATGCTCCGGAACCGCCGCAAAGTGCAATGCGTCTGACCGGATGCCCAAGCAATCCGTTATGGCGCAGACACGATGTGTGGAACCTGTCACGTACCATTTCAAGCAATGCCTGTTCTTCAATGGCCTGAGGCAGATTGCCAATGACACCGGCTCCAGTGCCGTTGCCGTTATCGTCAAGAGTACGGCAGTCTGACAGTCCAAGTACCTGTGCCATGCGCATGCTTACTCCACCTGCCGCGTTGTCAAGGTTGGTATGGCTGGCATATATGGTTATTCCGTGTCTGATTGCTTCAATGACTATCTGACCGTTATAGTCAGTATCTGAAACTTGCTTGAGTGGATGGAAAAGCAGTGGGTGATGTGACAAAACAAGGTTGCAGCCTTTCCGGGTGGCCTCACGGATTACTTCCGGGGTCACGTCAAGGCACAATAAAGCCCCTGATGCTTCCGCCTGTGTAGTTCCGACTTGCAGGCCTGAATTGTCGTAATCATCCTGCAGCGGCAGAGGCGCGAATCGTTCAAGGGCATCAATAATTTCCCTGATTTTCATCAAACCTTCATTGTTTGCTCTGCAAAGTTAATGCTTATTGACGGATTATGCAATTTTTTCGGACCGATGTATCAGAAACAGAGCCAGCATATTGCTCCAGTAGCCACTATGATGCCGGCAACCTGATGGGGACGCATTTTCTCATGGTAATGCAGCCATCCTACAAGCGCTCCAATGGTGACGATTCCAAGATTGTGGACTGGAAACAATATTGACGAGTCTATTGTCTTCATGGCTATCATCAGCGAGTATGTGCATACATAGTTGACAATGCCGAGCAACACTCCCCCTACTACATTCTTCCACTGGAATCCGTGGCGGTTTCTGATAAATGAGAAAAGCCCGTAAACCGATGCGAACAGGAAAATGCATGCTGTAACCAGTGAGAGCTCACGGTTGACCATGGCATCGGGCCACTCGGCACGGTTAACGACAACTCTGTCCTGAATCAGTTTGTTGATGGCATTGCTCAGGCCGAAGCACAGGAAGACGCCTAATGGAATCAGAACATCCATGATTGAGAATTTACGCACGTTTTCCTTGTCTTTTCCGGTCCAGACGGCCAGTGACATTCCAATGACGACCAGAGCGACTGCAATCCACTGCGGCTTTTTGCTGCCTGCCACGAATATGTATGACAGTATTATGGGGATAATCATCGAGGCGCGGCTGCACACCGTCGATATGGCCACACCTACACTTTCGGTCGATTTGGACAGTATGACCATTCCAGCTATGAATATGAAGCCCAGCAGTGCCACAGGTCCCAGCCAGCGTTCTTTGAGCGGGTTCGATACCAATGTGCCGTCGAAAGAGAATATCAGCCCGAGAACGAAGGCTGTCAGATAGTTGAAGAATATGGCCTGCATGGAATCAATCTTGCGTATCTCAAAAATCTTGAAGAAGATTGAGAACATAGCCGCACATATGGTGGCTATTACAAGGTTCAGAATTGCAACCATAACCTCTTGAATGTCAAATCAGTCCAAGTATTACCTTGTAGCTGTGGATTTCGTCCGGGTTGCCGAGTTCCTTGCCTGGCACATCGCTCAATTTGACACATCTGTATCTTGGCTGGCGCGGGTTGACCTGGAAGTACTGGAGTTTCATGACTATGTTCAACGGAGCCTCGCCTACGTCGTTGGTAAGGTTGGTGCCAATGCCGAACGATACCCTTATGCGGCCTTCAAAGTACTTCTGAATGGCCAGAGCGCGTTCAAAATCAAGAGCATCGCTGAACACTATGGACTTGGTCATAGGGTCAATGTTGTACGACTTGTATTTGGCAATCATCTTGTCGCCGAATTCAAACGGGTCTCCGCTGTCATGACGTACGCCGTCATACAGTTTTGCCATGTCCATTGAGAAGTTGCGCAGGAACACGTCGGTGGTGAAGCAGTCTGTAAGCATAGTGCCCAGTGCACCTCCATATATGTCGGCCCAGTGTCGCATTACATAGTAGTTGGCTTCCTTCGGTCCCATGAATGCCGCTGTTGACATCATAAGCTCGTGAGCCATTGTACCTATGGGTTTCAGATCCTTGCGTATGCTCTGATATTTCATTGCGAAATACACGGTCGAAGAGCCAACAAAGAATTTTGCATTCCTGGCCAGATACTCGGTCACTTTGTCTTCTACTTTGTGGGAATAACGGCGGCGCATTCCAAAATTCGCGAATTTGATGCCGTTTTCATTTGACAGGGCGACTTTCTTCTCAAGCTGGTTTTCAATATATGTCCAGTCAGGTTCGCCCATATTCTGCCACTTGTAATAAATTTCCGATATGATGCTCAGAATTGGAATCTCGTACAGCGTAACCTTGTATATCAGGTCTTTGGCCTCGACATGCAGATGACTTTCGTCGTCAAGCCAGACTCTGATGATTGACGGATCATAATGAAATCCTCTGAGCCATTCAAAATAGCACTGCGGTATGAAATAGATATTCTTCAGACACCATCCGAATTCCTGTTCGGTCAATGACAATGAAGACAGTTTCTTGAATTCCTCATTCAGCAGATCCACGAATTCCTGTGTGAAAACCTGCTTGTTACGATCTGTGAAATTGAATGTACCAATTCCCTCAGGAGTGGTACGCTGGTAATAATATGACATAGAGAACTTGTACAAATCGTTCTCAAGCATGCTTATTACAGTGGAGCCGATAGCCATAACTAACTTGTTTATATAGTTTTCTACAAAGATTGGCAATTTATCAATAACAAACGTCCAAAAACTGGAAAAAAATGGATTACAATGTCAGTTTGATTCCCAATTGGACATACCAGCAGTTGTTTTGTGAATTGAGTGGTTCGAACGACTGTGTTACTGGTTTGTCGTTGACCATGGCTATCTGGTAAGTCGGTTCTCCCCTGTCATTGGTTCCCTTGAATACAAGCGGTCTTCCGCCGTTTGATGCCAGATTGGTTTTCTCCACACCCCATTTGCTGCATATCAGATTGCCGGCATTCATGATGTCAAGTGACAGCTGGACCATTTTGAAGTTCTGGGCCACATGAATGTCAAAACGGTTCAGCCAAGGAAGAAGCGCTTCATTTGCGCCGGCGTATTCTCCAAGATGCGAAGACAGATATCTGTCCTGGTTGACGAACGATGCAAACAGATATTTCTGCTCCTGTGCCGTATATAATATATTCCCTGCTCCATCTTCAATATTGACAAAAACAATGTCGTTCAAATTTGATGGAATCCACATAAGGTCATTGTTGACTCCGTCGCCGTTCATGTCATTCGAATAGCAGTAACTGAAACGGCCGGCGTTTGAACCGCTGTAGAAAAGACCGAATTCAGTAGTGCCCCAGAAGGTTGAATTCCTATGTTCCAGGCTGTAAGTGGCGTTTGCAACAATCCTGTGCGGAATGGAATAAGACGATGCTCTAAGAACCACCTCGTTCGGACTGTTGACATTCGGAACGCTGCTCCAAGTGGAACTGAGACTTGATCCCAGCATATCAGAGACAGACAATGTCTTTTCGTATATGTAAGACAGCTCTACATTCAGATTCCGTACAGGCTCGGCGGACAGTGTTGTGCAAATGGACCATCCGTATCCCTTGTCGGTATTGCTGAGTACCATGGCGCCGCCCGATTTTGACACCTCGGTATTCACTACGCGTGAGTCGCTGAAATCATAGCGTTTGTCCTTTCCGGTAAAACGACCCAGAGAATTGAAAGTTTCCTGATTCCAGTTTTCAACGTAAACCGCATTCACATCTTTGCAGAAAATGCCTTCAATACCCGCTTTCATGGGGAACGATGTCTCAAACTGCCCGTCAAGTGCTATTGATGTCTTCCAGACCTGAGGCATCTTGAAATCCTTGCTTATTGCCGTTATGGAAGAACCTTTTCCCAATGTGCCCTCGCCTGCCTGCATTTTCGCTCCGTTCTGCGTCAGATACTCACGCAAAGACTGTTCCGTATATAGGAAATTGTTCTCAAGACCTGCCAGGAATCCGCTTCCACCCGTATCGGTCACCGTATTCTGAAGCATTCCGCTCGAGTTCTGTATGCATGTAAGGAATACCATTGGAATGCGGCCTTTGAACATGCCGCTTCCTCCGTGAAGTACAAGCTTGTCGTTAATCTGCCAGTTGAAACCTATTCTTGGTGAAATGTGGACATACGAATCGGGCCATGAACCGGTATCAAGTGTAGGTGACTTGTAATCAGGGCTTTCGCTTCCCGGGGTCTTGAAATGTCCTGTCCAGTCAAGTTGGGCAATGGCACGGTTCGATGCCGGAAGGTCATGGTATGCTATGGCATCGGCCCTTATGCCGTATGTAGCTGTAAGACGGTCCGATATGCGCGTTTCGGCCTGGAACATGGCCGATGTCTGGTCGTATGTGGCTCCCGATGACGGATCGTCAATGCCGTCATAACAATAAGTCATGCCGAATGCTACAGGCGCTTTCTGTTCAATGAAATCCTGCAGTGACGCATAACGGTAATAGCCTGTTCCGTACATAGTGTAACTGGTCTTGGCCTGCTGGTACTGGTATGCGGCGCCAAGCATGAAGTTGCTGTGTCCGGCCGACCAGCTCAGATGGTCGCTCACGCTGTATGTGTACACTCTGTTGCCGGTTCCGTTTGAAAACAGTTCGTATCCGGCGCTCATGAAGGCATCGCCGTCCTTCATTATGTCAATGTGTGGAAACCATGATGAACTGGATGAACGTTCGTTGCTGACCTTAGATACTGTTGCCAGCAGTTTGTTCGAAATGCTGCCGCGGTTGCCGAACAGACTGTTCAGTTCAAGCGCTCCTGACCATGCGTTGTCATGAATGTCATAGCAGTTGTTGCTGAATGCGTATGCGTTCTGTGACACACGTTCCGATGTCATTTTTGAACCGACAGTGCTTCTGGCATTCGGAGCATACGCCTCTGTGCTTCCGGTCCAGTTGTAACGCAACATCAGATTATGTCTTTCTGAAATGTTGAAGTCAATTCTTGAAAGCAGTCTGTACACTGTCTGGCCACCGTCTGTAAGGTCTGTGCTGCCCGGATTATAACCATATTGTCCAAGAGCGCTTTTGAAAGCGTCCATATCGGCCTGAGTGACACGGCTGGTCATTTCCTTTGAATTACCCACTCCGTCGGCAGACAGTTTCCATTCGCTGACAGGTCCCGGCGAAGTTGTCATTTCAGCATTTGCAAAATAGAAAAGCCTGTTCTTGACAACAGGTCCGCCAACAGTGAATCCTGTGGTGTTCAGACTCTGTTTCTGTCTTTCTCCAAGACTGTTGCCGTCAACCTTGTTGCCACGCATGTTCTGGTTATGGAAATAGTCATAGACGCTGGCCTGAAAGCGGTTGCTTCCCGATTTTGTTATGACGTTTATTCCTCCGCCGGTGAAATCGCTCTGCCGCACATCGTATGGGGCAATGGCAATCTGCATCTCTTCTACCGCATCGACCGATATCGGAGTACCGGCACCTGCAAGGTCTGAACTCAGTCCCATGCTGTTGTTCAGAATGGCTCCATCGATTGTAAGACTGGTGGTTCTGCCGTCACGTCCTCCCATTGTGTTGCCGCTGCCGCTGTACGGTGACAGTCTGGCATAGTCAAGAAGGCTGCGGTTGGCCGACGGCAGTTTTTCAATTGTTGAAGAGCCTACCTGATATGTCTGGCCTGTCTTTGTTTCGGAAAAACTGTAAGAGGCTTCCGATATGACAATGTCCTCAAGCTCAACGACGCTTTCCGTCATTGTGAAATCGAGCGCGTAGTCCTGGGCCGATTTGATGGCGACAGACATGACGCCTGAGGTCTCATATCCTATAAAAGAGAACCACACTTCGTAAGTGCCGGGCTTCAGACCTGACACCGAATACCAGCCATACTTGTTGGTTACGGTACCATATGTGGTGCCTGTATTGCTGTTCTTTATCTGTACGTTGACAGACCCGAAATTGTTTCCGTCGGGATCTTTTACCGTTCCGTGAATGGAACCTGTTGTCTGCTGTGCCGACAATTCTGCTGTAGCCAGCACCAGTACCATGACTGTGCACAGTACCTTCTTCAATAATGAAGCTGTAAATAATGATGTTTTCATAATTCTTCTTTCATCCAGACTATACTGTCGGTACCGTAGTTCCAACGGTTCGGCCTTTCGGCTCGCGGACTTTACCGCCGGTCGGGAATTGCACCCTGCCCTGAAGTATGTTGGCGAAGCCGGCTTGTACCGGCTCCGCATTTATATATCACTGCTGTCTGACGTCAACCTTCAAGCAAAGTTCGTCAAGCTGGCTCGGATCAAGCTGGCCCGGAGCGTCAAGCATGACGTCACGTCCTGAGTTGTTCTTTGGGAACGCAATGCAGTCACGTATGCTGTCAAGTTTTGCGAATATGCTTACGAAACGGTCCAGACCGAATGCAAGACCTCCGTGAGGTGGTGCGCCGAACTTGAAGGCGTTCATCAGGAAACCGAACTTGGCCTGAGCCTGTTCCGGTGTGAAGCCCAGAATCTTGAATATTGTGGCCTGAAGCTTGCTGTCGTGGATACGTATTGAACCGCCTCCCACTTCAATGCCGTTGATAACCATATCGTATGCATTGGCGCGGACGCTTGCAGGATCGGTGTCAAGCAGCGGAATGTCTTCCGGTTTCGGGCTTGTGAACGGATGGTGCATGGCCATGAGGCGGTTTTCCTCGTCGCTCCATTCGTACATTGGGAAGTCAATGACCCACAGGCACTTGAACTTGTTCCTGTCACGCAGGCCGAGTTCTTCGGCAACCTTGAGACGAAGTTCTGAAAGCTGTTTGCGGGTCTTCATGGCATCGTCTCCGCTCAGAATCAGGATAAGGTCTCCCGGTTCGGCGTTGAAAGCAGTCTTCATATTCTGCAGCACGTCCTGGGTGTAGAACTTGTCAACGCTTGACTTGACGCTGCCGTCAGCTTCGACGCGGGCGTAAACCATGCCTTTGGCGCCTATCTGAGGACGCTTCACATATTCTGTAAGCGCATCAAGCTGCTTGCGGGTGTATGTTGCGGCACCCTTGGCGCAGATACCGCCAATATATGCTGCATTATCAAACACGCTGAAGCCGCAGCCTTTCATAATGTCCATAAGTTCAACGAAATGCATATCAAACCTCAAGTCGGGTTTGTCGCTTCCGTAGTACTTCATGGCATCCTGCCAGGTCATGCGCTGGAACGGTTCGTTCATTTCAATTCCGAGAATGCTCTTGAACAGATGCTTGGCCAGAGCCTCGAATATCTGGAGAATGTCCTCCTGCTCCACGAATGACATTTCGCAGTCAATCTGTGTGAATTCCGGCTGACGGTCAGCACGAAGGTCTTCGTCGCGGAAGCACTTGGCTATCTGGAAGTAACGGTCAAAGCCCGATACCATGAGCAGCTGCTTGAGAATCTGCGGACTCTGTGGCAGAGCGTAGAACTGACCGGGATTCATGCGTGAAGGAACCACGAAGTCACGGGCGCCTTCGGGGGTCGAGTTGATCAGAATCGGGGTTTCAACCTCCATAAAGTTCAGATTGTCAAGGAACTTGCGTATTTCCATGACCATCTTGTGACGAAGTTCCAGATTGCTGCGTACGCACTGGCGGCGCAGGTCCAGATAACGGTATTTCATGCGCAGGTCATCGCCTCCGTCGGTATCGTCCTCAATTGTGAAGGGAGGCGTGTCGGCCACATTGATGATATTCAGGCTGTCAACCAGAATTTCAATGTCACCGGTAGGCATCTTGGGGTTCTTGCTGGAACGCTCGCTCACGATACCGTCAACCTGAATCACATATTCACGGCCCAGACGTGAAGCCTGTTCGCACAGTTCCGCGTTCTGGCTGTCATTGAACACAAGTTGTGTAATACCGTAGCGGTCACGCAGGTCAACAAAGACCATGCCGCCCAATTTTCTGGCTTTCTGTACCCATCCGGCAAGTGTCACCTTGCTTCCGGCATCGGAAAGACGCAGTTCTCCACAGGTTTTTGTTCTGAACATATCTCCAGTTCTATTATATTTGATTTTTCAGGTTGCAAAGATACTCAATTACACTATACGAAGTACCATCTTTTTATGGATATTGCTTAACTTTGCAGCCGGAAAATAATATAATAGGTATGAAGAAAACATTACGCTTTGTATCTCTACTCTTTCTGTCACTGGCATTATTCGTACAGTGCTCACGTGACAAGTTTGACGAAGATCTCCTGGAAGGCAAATGGTACAACACCACAGAGGAATTGTATTTCACTTTCAATGCCGATCACAATGGGCTGACAGACGATGGTGAAGGTCATGGGAACCAGTTCACATGGTCTCTTGACGATGACGAGTTGTCAATCAGATACAAGTCAGGAAGCGGATTCCTGGACGGTATAACAGAAGTCTATATACTGACCAAACTGACATCTTCCAGAATGGAGGCATATCAGATTGATGCAAAAGACATTAAGGTGGTATTTGAAAAGAAATGACAATGAAAGGAACTCCTGTAACCAAAACGCTTAAGATAACCGGAATCAGTCTGCTGTCAGTTCTTGGAGTGCTTGTTCTTGCATTCCTGATTCTGTCATGGACAATACTTTCTCCGTCAAGACTCACATCGACCACACGCAAGGTGCTTGACAAGTATGCCCCCTGCCCTGTCATGATTGATAAGGTTGAACTCACTCTTGTCAGAACATATCCCTTCCTGGCGTTCAGGATTGACGGTCTGTTCATTCCCGATGAAATGGAAAGTTCGCCGCTTGACACGCTTCTCAGCATAGAAAAGTTCTTTGTCCAGGCCGATATTGACACACTGATACACAGTAATGTCATTGTTGTTACCAGCCTTGACCTGAATGACACTCAGGTTGGACTGTTTACAGATGAATCCGGCAGAAGCAATCTTGATTTTCTGCTGTCTTCAGATACGGTACAGACCGAAGAAACTTCATCGGCCGGTATTCCTGATTTGAGCGTCAATCTTGAGAAAGCCGGCATTTCCCGTCTCAAGGCGTCATATACCGACTTGTCGGCAGGCATGAGCGCCAGTGTGGCCGATTTCAATGCCAGCATGAAAGGACGTATGGAAGACGGTGGCATACAGGCGCATGCCAGACTGTATGCGAATGACGGACTGTCATTTGCAATGAATGATGATACCACAGACATTAAAGCTGTCATCAAAGCTCTGTCGCTTGAACTTGACGGCATGATGACCGACAATGGAGCATCCGGTTTTCTTACTCTAAACGTAGGTGACATACAGGCTGCCATGGATTCCATGAATGCGGTTCTTTCCAGCCTGAAAGCATCGACATCGGTTGAATGCGGTTTAGGTGAGAACGGTCTGACTTTTGCCAATGCTACAGGTCTGACTATATCTGCAAAGGATATTATGGCTGCAATGACAGGCATGCAGGCCAATCTTGCAGAATTCAGCGTCAGGGCGGACTCAATGAAATATGACCCTGTAGCGCAGACAGCCGGATTGTCGGGCACGTCAATTGGACTCGGAAAGACCGGAATGTGCATGACCGACAGTCTTGGAAACAGCACTGAAGCGGCTTTTGAAAGCCTTCTGGCAACACTTGGAGCCGACTGCAATCTTGAACACGGAAGCTTGTCCGAAGAACTGACGGCCGACATTGCAGACATCAGTTTCTCAATGGATGGAGAATCACCAATCAAAGCCGGACTGGGCAATCTTGGTGTAGTCCTCAATTCCAATATTGACAAGGACAGGATTGACGCAAGTCCATCGGTCAGAACCGACCGTCTGACATTCGCCATGGGCAATGACACATACGTTCCCGGCTGGCCAGTGTCATTGAGTGCCGATGTGCATACCAATCCGAATCTTGACCACGTCAGGATGCCGCTCACACTGAATGTGAACGGCCAGCGTCTGAATCTTGATGCCGACGTTGACATTTCGAACAATATGCAGGACTTCAGGGGATATGCTGGAATATCAGCGCAATCGCTTGACATTGAACGTATTATAAGCATGATTCCGGACAATTTCAAGGAACTTGTCAAAGGTATTTCAGCATCGGGACAGCTTGCTTTGAATGCCGGAATCAGAGGCTCATACATAAATGGTGAACCCAAGCTGAAATCAGCATCGGCCACAGTCGGACTGAACCGCTTCAGTGCCGGAATTGCTGACAGCCTATACGTTGAAACCCCTGCCCTGACCGCCAATGTCATCTATCCAAGTGCAGCAGGCACAAAGTCTGATGGTGAGAGCGCAGACCTGAATCTGGTATTCGGCAATCTTGATTTCATGTACAACGGCTCACAGTCGGAAATGGACTGTCATCTGTCTGAGGTAAGTGTTGATGCCCGTGCCGACGGTCCCGTTGACAGCCTTGATCTGATGGGACTTACCGCTTATGCAACTGTCAAAGCTGGTGGCATTTCTGCAACCGTTGATACCGCATCGGTTGATATGCAGGGACTTATGGTCGATGCCACCATATCTCCAAACGATGGCCTGCCTGCCATGATGCTGAATCTGGCTCTTTCATCGCTGGGAGGCAGACTTGATGACAATGAAGGCAATTCCGTAATGGATGCCGGGCTTGGCCGTACCAGTGCTACTGCCATGGCCAGATATGATCAGTCACAGGAAGACCTGCTGCTGAAATGGAACCCCCGTTTCAGCCTGCAGATGGACGATTCCCATGTGTCAGTCAATGATGTGACCGTAGAACTTCCGCAATTGGATGTTGACTTCTCGCTCGGCAGGTTTGCTGTCAATGACAGCCGTCTGGTCGTTGACGGTTCGGACATATCATTCTGGGGTGATATCTATAACATAGGTGCTTACGTTCAGAAGACAGGTCTGCTGACAGGTGAACTGTTCCTTGAATCGGATCACGTTGATGTGAACCGCCTGATGGCCATCACAAGTGGCATAGGCGTTGATGATGCTGCCGTCCAGGAGGCTGAAATACAGGCTACTGCAGACAGTTCCGCTCTTGAACCGTTCCTGGTACCTGAAGGCGTTGATCTGACCCTTTACACTAACTTCTCAAGCATTGAATTCGGTGATCACGAGTTCTTCAATCTGGGAGGTGACGTTACGGTCAAGGACGGTACTGCAGTTCTGAAGGAACTTGGTTTCTCGTCCGATGCGGCCGAAATGCAGCTGACCGCCATCTACACGGCTCCAAGGGTTGACTCAATGTTCATGGCAATGGACTTCCATCTGCTTGACATACAGATTGATGAACTTATAGACCTGATTCCTACTGTCGATTCTGTAGCCCCCATGCTGAAGAGCTTTGATGGCGTGGCTCAGTTCCATTTTGCCATAGAGTCATTCATGAAGCCGGACTACACTCCAATCATGTCAACAATGCTTGGAGCGGCAGCTGTTGAAGGAAAAGATCTGGTGGTAATGGACAACGAAGTGTTTGACGGCATAAAGCACAAGCTTCTTATGAGCCGCAAGGCACGCAATGTCATTGACAGTCTTGACGTTGAATTGCAGATTATCCGCAATAAGGTCACACTGTTCCCGTTCAAGGTCAGCATGGACAAATATTCTGCTGTCATTGGCGGACGCCACAACCTGAGCGGCAATCTTGACTGCAGTTATCACGTTGCCCTTGTAAAGACTCCGCTTCCAATACGTCTTGGAGTGACTGTAAGCGGCCCTCTGATGGACATTTCAGAGCATCCGCTCAAGCACATCAAACTGAAACGTCCGGAATACAAGAAACTTTACGAGCCCGAAAAGCGTGGCAATTACGAGGAGCGCGTTCTCCAGCTCAAGTCGAACGTACTTGAAATGCTGCGTTCAAACGTCAGGGAATACTGATTGATAGCGTATCGTAGGCAAACTGCATGTGAGGGGGGAACTTTGCGTTCATGACCTCATGCAGGCCTGCGCGATGGCTCATGTGTATGAAGTAGGTTTCATCGGCCCCCACTCTTTCTGCGAAAAGGACTGCCTGGCGCACATTCTGATGGGTAGGATGCTCTTTGGTATGCAGGGCATTCACCACAAGCGTCCTGACGCCTTTCAGAAGTTCGAAGTTGGCGCTGTCCATTGATTTCATGTCGGTTATATAGCCAAGGTTTCCTATGCGGAAGCCCAGAATTGGAATATTGCCGTGCATTACGCGCAACGGAAGAATTTCGGTGGAACCAACTGTAAAAGGCACTCCGGGTGCTATTGCAATTGGCAGGATGTTGGCCGTACGTGGCTTCTTGCAGTCGCCGAAGCAGTACGGAATGCGCTGCTTCACGTCATCAATCACATACTGTTCGGCATAGACCGGAATATTGTGGTCAGTGCAGTACGGCCGCAGGTCGTCAAGGCCTCCAACATGGTCGTAATGTTCATGTGTAAGCAGCACAGCATCAACACGTTCCACCCCAGCCCTCAAAGTCTGCTGCCTGAAATCCGGTCCGCAGTCAATGATTATGCTTTCGGTTCCGGTTTCAATCAGTGCCGATGTCCTGAGACGTTTGTCATGCACGTCGGCCGATGTGCACACTGCGCAGTGGCAGCACATTTCCGGTACTCCTATTGATGTGCCGGTACCAAGGAAAGTCAGCTTCATATAAGGTTTGCCTCGGGGTTCAATGTAATTCCGTATTTTTCTTTCACACTGGCAGTTATGGCATTTGCCAGCGCCATGATATCCTGGCCTGTGGCACCTCCGGTGTTCACCAGGACCAGAGCCTGTTTCTCATAAACGGCGGCAGGTCCCAGGCTGCGGCCCTTCCAACCTGCATGTTCAATAAGCCAGCCGGCAGGTACCTTGACCATACCAGACTGAGCGGTGTATGAAGGCATGTCAGGGTATTGTGCAAGCAGAGACTTGTACTGTTCTGCAGGAATGACAGGATTCATGAAGAAACTGCCTGCATTTCCAAGTATTGCCGGGTCCGGCAGCTTTTCAGCGCGTATTTCACGCACGGCACGGCTTATGTTGGCAAGAGTTGCGCCGCCAAGCGCTTCAACCTTCTGTGAAAGATTTCCGTAAGACAGTTTCGGTGCAGGCTTCAGTCCAAGTCTGAAAATGACATGACTTATGGCATATTTCCCTTTAAGTTCATTCTTGAAAATGCTCTGACGGTATGCGTAGCGGCATTCGTCTCTGCTGAATTCGCGTCTGGATCCGTCTTCAAGCGAAATGGCCATGACGGTTTCAATGCAGTCGGACGATTCCTGGCCGTATGCCCCAATGTTCTGCACAGCCGCAGCACCCACCTGTCCTGGAATGGCTGTCAGGTTCTCTACGCCCCACCATCCGTTCAATACGGCGTAGGTCACGAAATCGTCCCATACGAATCCGGAACCCACTTTTACAAGCACCGAACTGTCATCCTGGCCAAGCAGTTCAATGTCCCTTACGGCCGATACCAGCACCGTGCCGTGGAAATCGTCCATGAAAACCAGGTTGCTACCCTGCCCTATGGCAAGCATAGGCCTTTCCAGTTCATCAAGCAGAGGAATCAGTTCATCGGCCGATGCCCACTCCACAATGCAGTCCGCCATGGCGTCAATGCCCATGGTGTTGTGCCCTATAAGTCTTGCGTTACGCGTTATTTTCATGGCCGCAAAAATACCTAAAACAAATTGTAGGTAGTCCTTTTTTTTGCTAATTTTGCGCTCCATACTAAAACTGCTAATCATTTCAGTCATGATAGAGAAGATAGAACAGCTGCTTGGTGAGATTGAAACACTCAAGGCACAGTCTGTTGAAGAGCTTGAAACGTTGCGTCTCAAATACTTGAGCAAGAAGGGTCTGATTAACGACCTTATGGCCGATTTCCGCAATGTTCCTGCAGAACAGAAGAAGGTTGTAGGCCAGAAACTGAACGAACTCAAGACAAAGGCTCAGGACAAGATAAACGCCCTCAAAGAAGTCTTTGACGCTCAGAAGGCACAGGACGAAAAGCCTGATCTGACACGCACCGCTTATCCTGCCCCGCTTGGCACACGCCATCCGCTTACCATTGTAAAAAACGAAATCATTGACATATTCTCACGCCTTGGTTTCGTTCTGGCCGACGGTCCCGAAGTTGAAGATGACTGGCATGTCTTCTCATCAATGAACTTTGCCGAAGACCATCCTGCACGTGACATGCAGGATACTTTCTTCGTGGAATCGCATCCTGACATTATTCTGCGCACACACACTTCATCGGTCCAGAGCCGCGTAATGGAAGTTTCACAGCCTCCTATCCGCATTATCTGCCCGGGCCGCGTGTACCGCAACGAAGCCATAAGCTACCGCGCACACTGCTTCTTCCATCAGGTTGAGGCCCTGTACGTTGACAAGAACGTAAGTTTCAGCGACCTGAAGCAGGTGCTTCTGTATTTTGCACAGGAAATGTTCGGTCCTGAAACCAAGATACGTCTGCGTCCGAGCTACTTCCCATTCACCGAGCCATCGGCCGAAATGGATATAAGCTGCAACATCTGCGGCGGCAAGGGATGTCCTTTCTGTAAAGGCACCGGTTGGGTTGAGATTCTCGGCTGCGGCATGGTTGATCCCAACGTGCTTGAACTGAACGGAATCAACAGCAAGGAATACAGCGGCTTTGCTCTCGGTATGGGTATTGAGCGCATAACCAACCTCAAATATCAGGTCAAGGATTTGCGTATGTTCTCCGAGAACGACAAGCGCTTCCTTGAGGAATTTGAGTCAGCCAACTGATTCCATTGACAAAAAAGGAACTGTACAGTACATGCAGCCGGTATTTCAGCCAGGCAATGCCTCAGGCCGATACCGAGCTGCATTTTTCGTCTCCATACCAGCTGCTTGTGGCTGTCATGCTGTCGGCGCAATGCACCGACAAGCGTGTCAACATGGTCACTCCTGCCCTGTTCCAGGCATTCCCATCGGTACAGGAACTGTCCGAGGCATCGGTCAGTGACGTACTGCAATATGTAAAGAGTGTTTCTTATCCGAACGCCAAGGCCCAGCATCTGGTTGATATGGCTTCAGAGGTGGTAAAGCGCTTTGACGGGCAGATACCACAGAATATGGACGACCTTGTTTCACTTCCAGGTGTAGGCCGTAAAACCGCCAATGTCATGCTTGCCGTGGCTTTCGGTGACAGCGCCATGCCGGTCGATACCCATGTGTTCCGCGTGAGCCACCGCATCGGTCTTGTGCCTGACAGATGCACCACTCCGCTTAGTGTTGAAAAGGAACTTGTAAAATACTTTCCAAACGACATTCTGTCAAAAGCCCATCACTGGCTTCTGCTTCACGGCCGATACACCTGCACCGCCCGTGCACCAAAGTGTTTAGATTGCGGACTTCGCGACTGCTGCCGTCATTTTATCTCGAAACAGAAACATCAGCATTCCAACGGCCTGGCTCAACATTCCCGTCAGAACTGATAAAGGTGCCGTCACCGTGCTTGAGACCGTTCTCGTATTTTCCGATGTAATACGACCCGTCTGAATACCGTGTAATTCCATTGCCATTCTGTCTGTCTTCTTCAAATTGGCCGAAATAAACAGAACCGTCGGCAAATACAAGTGTACCCTGGCCGTTCATTTTATCATCTTCCCATTCTCCGGCATATTGTCTGCCGTCGGGCCATACCATCAGTCCGACACCGTCCATCATGTTGTCTTCCCATTGTCCGATATACTGGCGGCCATCTGAAAACACGAACATTCCCATGCCGTTCTTTTCGTCATTGTCAAGCTTGCCTGTATAAGTCTGTCCGTCAGAATCCTTCATGACGACATGTTCTTCAAGTGTTTTGCCGGCTATTATCTGGTCATAGAGCGTCATGACGTCAAGAATATTGTCCGGCACATTCTTCTTTCCCTGGAATTTGTCATTTTTCCAAAGTCCTATCTGAGGCTTCTTGTCTGACTTATATCCTCCCAGACCTGATCTCTTGCCGTTGCTCCATTCTCCGGCATATACCGATCCGTCCTGATATCTGCGGACTCCAAGTCCGTTCAGTTCGGGATTGCTCCAGTCTCCATAATGCATGGTGCCGCCAGGCCATACCATTATTCCGTCGGCCAGTTCGTCATCGGCCAGTTCGCCGATGAATTTCCGTCCGTCAGGCCAGAAATAAGCGCCACGGCCCTGTTTTTTGCCGTTGCTCCACTGGCCGGAATAGACACTGCCGTCGGCAGATACGAATATTCCCCTTCCTGAAAAGAGGTCGTTTTTCATTTCACCGACATACTTGCGTCCATCGGGCCATACAATGATACCCATGCCCTGCATCTTGTTGTTTTTCCAATGTCCCACAGACATTTTTCCATCCGCAAAGAAATATGCCCCCTGTTCCTGGGCGTCATGGTTGAATACACCGACTGTCCTGTCGCCGTTCCGCCATTGGAACACTCCAAGTCCCTCAAACTCGCCTTCCGAGTATTCACCTGTGTGCTTCCTTCCATCCTGCCAAACTGTAATGCCGCATCCTTCCTGGACATCATCTTTCATCTGGCCGGAATATATTTTACCGTTCGAAAAAGAGTACTTGCCAATGCCATCCCGGTGATTGTATTTGAACTGGCCTTCGTATTCGTCACCGTCAGGCCAGGTCATCTTGCCTTTGCCGTGTTTCAGGTCATTTTTGAATTCACCTGCATATCTGGCACCGCCTGGCCAGTCATATGTTCCATGTCCTTCCAGTTTGCCGTTCCTGAAATCCCCGCTGTATTGCTCACCATTCGCATATTTCAGAGTGCCATAGCCGTTGGGCAGACCGTTGCGGACTTCGCCGGAATAGACAGAACCGTTTTCTGACGTGATGACATCATTTTGTGAATGCGCGGGTAATGAAACCGACGCTGCCATGTACAATATGGGCAATATTACCGGGAGTCTGCTCATACCTATAAATGAAAAAATGATTATTTTGGGCAAATATAGTTTTTTTGTGACATATGTCAGGTAAATTGTCTAAATTTGCGGTACAAAATGACTCAAAACTATTAAATCATTGATATTATGACAATTGACAAATTCAATTTTGCTGGAAAGAAGGCAATAGTCCGCGTTGACTTCAATGTGCCTATTCAGGATGGTAAAATCACTGACATGACCCGTATCAACGGTGCTCTTCCAACACTCAAGCTTATTCTTGACGGTGGCGGTTCACTCATCATCATGAGCCACATGGGCAAGCCTAAAGGCAAGGTTAAGAAAGAACTCTCACTGGGTCAGATTGTTGATGCAGTAAGCGGTGCTCTCGGTGCACCTGTAAAGTTCGCTCCTGACTGCGCCAAGGCACAGGAGGCTGCTGCAGCCCTGAAGCCGGGTGAAGTTCTGCTGCTTGAAAATCTTCGCTTCTACCCTGAAGAGGAAGGCAAACCAGTAGGAATTGAAAAGGATGATCCTGCATATGAAGATGCCAAGAAGGCCATGAAGGCAAGCCAGAAGGAATTTGCAAAGACTCTTGCAAGTTACGCTGACTGCTATGTAATGGATGCATTCGGCACAGCTCACCGTAAGCATGCTTCTACAGCTGTAATCGCTGACTACTTTGATGCTGACCACAAGATGCTGGGTCTGCTCATGGAGAAGGAAGTTCAGGCTGTTGACAACGTTCTGAGCAACATCAAGCGTCCGTTCGTGGCCATCATGGGCGGCAGCAAGGTATCGACCAAGATCGGTATCATCGAGAACCTGCTCGGCAAGGTTGACAAGCTCATTCTCTGCGGAGGTATGACATACACATTCTCAAAGGCTCACGACGGCAAGATCGGCAATTCAATCGTTGAACTTGACAAGATTGACGTAGCTCTGGGCGTTGAGGAAATGGCAAAGAAGAATGGCGTAGAACTGGTTCTCGGTGAGGATTCAGTATGCTGCACCGGTTATGACTTCTCAACATTCTCAGTCAAGGAAGGTGCCAAAATCAAGGTATTCCCATCGAATGCCATTGAAGACGGATGGGATGGTCTTGATGCAGGTCCTGTCAGCCGTGAGAAGTTCGCCAAGGCAATTGAAGGCGCCAAGACCATTCTGTGGAACGGTCCTGCCGGATGCTTTGAATGCGAAGAATTCACAGCCGGTTCACGTGCTATAGGTGAAGCCATTGCCAAGGCTACAAAGGAAGGTGCTTTCTCACTGATTGGCGGCGGCGATTCAGTTGCCTGCGTGAACAAGTTCGGTCTTGCAGATCAGGTAAGCTACATTTCAACCGGTGGCGGTGCTCTTCTTGAAGCAATCGAGGGTAAGGTTCTGCCGGGAGTAGCAGCCATCAAGGGCTGATTGCTCGGTTGAATTGGAATATTATGGCGGGTGTCCCCTTTCAAAGGGACATCCGCTTTCTTTTTCGGGTTGAATTGCTTAACTTCGCGAAAAACAAAATGACAGATGACTGACCGGAAGACACTGACTGACAAATGCGCACAGACAAGGGAACTTATCCTTGATTCAAGGCTGCTTGACGCAATAAGCGTGATGCAGGCAGTTAGCATGGGCATCGATGACTGGTCAGTCAGTTCCAGACTTCAGGAACTGGCAGATTCCTACAGGACCATGCTCAGGTATTTCTCTGAAGGAGTGAAAGATGACCGCCGTCAGGTCCTGTATGACGGGCTCCGCCGTCAGGCGCTGCTGCTGGTCGATGACATTCAGCGTGCCAGCCTTATTCCGGACTCAATGGATCTGTACTATCAATACATCAGATTGCACAGAAACCCACGAACCATTGGACGAATACAGCAGTCATTGGAACTTACGTCCGGTACAGCCGGCCAATGGGACGCAAACGCATCGGCCATGCACGAGCGTGACATTCACGAACTGTTCGGCTGCATCTGGACCAGCGCTCTATGGACAGCCGAAGAACAGGCGCAGGCCATTGAATTCCTGAATTCAGCACAAGTCAGGGACATTGACAAGCCTGTAGTGGTTAGTGCGGTGACAATTGCCCTGCTCCACCGCTTCGATCCGGTCAAGATGCAGTTTCTTGTGACCGTTGCAGCCATGACCGATGTCATGCTGTCCGTGCGCGCTCTTGTTGGTCTGGCTTTGACTGTAAGTTGTCATGAACCTGTTCTTGGACTTTTTCCGTCTGTCACAGACCAGATTTCCCTGCTTACAGACATGCCCGGTCTGAAGGATAGAATGCTGGTTTGCCAGATGGCTTTGCTGATGTGCCGGGAAACGAACGAGATTGACCGGCGCATGCGTGAGGAAATAATACCCGGAATGCTGAAGGAGCAGAAGATAGGAGAAATTCTGACCGATGAACTGACCGGTGACGATGCAAGCCCCGATTGGACGGAATGGATTGACAAGACAGACATGAAAGACAGTCTTATGGAAATGACCGAGCTCCAGATGGAAGGGGCCGATGTCTACATGAGCACTTTTTCGAATCTGAAGTCGTTTCCCATGTTCAGAGAGCCTTCTAACTGGCTTCGTGTCTTTGACGTTGAGCAGCCTGATGTAAGAAACAGTCTTCATGACAGCGACTTTCTGAACTCGGCACTTGGCCGCTCTATTGTGTCGAGCGGCACTTTCTGCAATTCTGACAAATTCTCGTTTTTACTCACGCTGTCACAGATTCCCAAACAGCAGCGTGACATGATTGCAGGACAGATTGAAGGCGATATTGAACGTAACAATCATGACGTTTCAAGCGAATATAATTCCATAAAGCAACAGGAGCAGACATTCGCGCGTCAGTACTGCCAGGACCTGTACCGTTTCTTCAAGCTTTTTTATCGCAGACATGAATTCCAGGATCCGTTTCTCGGAAATATGAACCTTACCGACAATCGGGTCCTGTCACAGTTCCTGAACGATGACAAAGCCATGCGTGACATTGCATCGTGGCTGCTGAAAAAGAAATACTATCCAGAAAGCGCCATCCTTCTTACACGTATGGAATCGCAGGCCAGCAGTTATTCTACAGATCCTGTCTTCTATCAGCAGCTTGGATATGCCATGCAGCATTCAGGCCATTGGGAGCAGGCTCTGGAATCTTATTTCAAAGCAGACCTGCTACAGCCCGATAATGTATGGACATTGCGTCACATGGCGCAGTGCCATAGAGTGCTCCATGCTCCCGACAAGGCTTTGGAACTGTTGCTGGAAGCGGAGAAATCGGCCCCGGACAACCTGTCGCTGCAGATTCAGATAGGTGACTGCCTGCTTGAAATGGAAGATTATGACCAGGCTCTGTCACGTTTTTTCAAAGTTGATTATCTGAAGCCCGAATATCCGAAAGCGTGGCGTGCCATTGCATGGTGCGCATTTCTGGCCGGCCGGTACGACAAGGCATCGGTCTATTACGACAAACTGACGTCCGTATCTGAAAACGGAACCGATTTTCTGAACGCAGGTCATAACTGCTGGATTCAGGGACAGACCGACCTGGCAATCCAGTTCTACAGAAAAAGCCAGGAGCACATGCAGAGACATGATTTTGTAGAAGAATTCCAAAAGGACATCCCCACTCTGATTGAAAAAGGCATTGACGAAAATGAAATACCCCTTATGATGGACTGCATTGACCGATTTTGATTTCTTTTTGTCAACAGCTTTTATCTTTTCCCTATATTTGCACTAATAGAAGATAGAATAATTAATAACCAATCAATACTTTGAAATGAAAGCCAACAGACTTTTCGTGATGCTGTGCGCATCAGCTCTGGTTCTGGGTACACAGAATGCGGACGCAAAGAAGACCGTTGACGGCGAGCGTCTCAAGCCGTCGGAAAGGTATGTACACGATCTGGGTGCCAACCCGTATCTTCCACTTTGGGAACATGTTCCGGATGGAGAACCTCATGTATTTGAAGATCCTGACCATCCAGGCAAATACCGTGCATATATAATCGGTTCACACGATGTAAGATTCGGTTCATACTGCGGTCCCGATATCCGTATGTGGTCAGCTCCTATTGAAGATTTGAACTCATGGCGTGACGAAGGTCCTATTTTCACATTCCAGGCATCAAACGGACAGTGGGACGTCATGTATGCTCCTGATATGGCCGAGGTCATTGAAAAGGACGAAAAGGGCAAAGACGTAAAGGTTTATTATCTGTATCCTCATTCACGTGGTCCGAGACGTGAGGCCATGGTCTGCAAAGGCTATCGTCCTGACGGTCCTTTCACTCCCATCAACCTTGATGAAAACGAGGCTGCCGTTGAGGGAAGCTGTATCGGCTTTGACCCGTCGGTTTTCATTGAAAAGATTGATGACCCCAATGATCCTGACTATGCAAAGGGTTTCCGCGCATACGCATACTGGGGCTTCCAGCATTCCACATTCGGCCAGCTTGACCAGAATACAATGTACACTGTCCGTGAGCCGAAGTCTGAAAATCTCATAGATCCGTTCCTCCCTGTAGGCAATGGCCAGCAGCGCGGCAGATTCGGTGCTGCAGCCGATGCTCCTGCACCAAAATATGCCATTGCTGAAGGCCAGCAGCCAACCGACTTCAACTTCTTTGAAGCCTCGTCAATTCGCAAGGTCGGCAACAAGTACGTCATGATTTTCTCAGGCCATTCAGGTACAGAATACGGTCTCAGTTCAACCAATTCGGCTCTGCGTTACTGCTATGCCGATGCTCCTAGCGGTCCATGGTACAGTGGCGGCGTTGCAGTTGACTCACGCGGCGTCACTCTGAATGAAGACGGCACCAAACTTATAACCACCAACTATGCTCACAATACTCACGGAAGCATACAGCAGATTGGCGACCAGTGGTACATTTTCTATCACCGTCCTCCACGTGGCTTCGGCAATGCCCGTGAAAGTGTAGTTGCTCCTATCAAGGTTGAGTGGGACGAGAAGCCATGCTCCGAAGGCGGTAAGGTTGTTCTGAGCGGTTACGATGTTTCCAGAGACCAGATTTGGGATGCCAAGGCATCGAACGGTGACCATTATACCGGTGCAGAAGTCACATCAGAAGGTTTCAACGTGTATGGTCTGAATCCTTACGGTTACTATTCAGCAGGTATCGCATGCTTCTTCTACAATCCTAACGGCCGTCAGATTGCTCTGAACGACACATGGGATGTCTGGGCAAACGAAATGACCGCCGATATTGAAAGCGGTGACATTATCGGTTACAAGTACTTCGGCTTTGGTGGTCTTGCCAAGGATGCCAACGGTGTCAAGGCATTTGATGCTACCACTTCAAAGAAGCACACCTCACTCAACGTATGGCTCACCTCAAAGACCGAAGGCGGTTTCACCATCAAGGTCATGATGGACGGTCCTTGGAAGAACGATGTCTGGAACGGAAAAATGATTGGCAAGATCAAGGTTCCTTCATCAGCATCAAAGGAAAAGATTGAAAAGTACACGATTGACGTATCTGAATTCGTAGATGACATTCAGGGCAAGCGCGCTATCTATTTCGTGTTCGATGCTGCCGTTGACGGTCCTACCTGCACATTCTACGGCATGGGATTCAGCCCGGCTGTTACAGCGCTCAAACGTCCTGTTCCTCCTACCCTGAACGTCACAATTGGCGGCAAGGCAATAGAACTGCCTGCAACTCCAGTACGTTCAACCGAGGCCAACGGTTACGTGAACAACGAACATTACGAAATGGATTACAAGCTTGAACCTGGCCAGAGTTCAAAGGTCAAGGTTGAGTGCCTGTGGTCAACAATGCAGTTCTGGGTTGACCAGGTCAAGGGTGACGAAGGCTCCGCCCTCATTACCGCTACCTACCTCTACCCAGGTACATCCAGCATGCAGACCAAGTACTACAAGATCAACATCAGCAAGTAACAATCTGCCTGCAACAAAACAAAAGGGGGTGACTTTTTGAGTCATCCCCTTTTTTCGGTTTGCCCAGCACGAACGTATTCTAACGGGTGAATACGCTTCCTCGCGGGCTGAGGGTGGAAATAAAAAAAGAGGTTCGGAATGAACCTCTTTTTGGAGCGGAAGCTGAGGGATTCGAACCCCCGGTACGTTTCCGTACGCCGGTTTTCAAGACCGGTGCTATCGACCACTCAGCCAAACTTCCATGCTTCGGAACACCCTTTCGGAATGTCCATCCTTAGCGGGCACAAAGGTGGGGAGAATATTTGGTTTGGCAAAGTATATACCAGATTTTTTTCTTTAATTTGCGTAAAAATAACGGCTATGGACAAGAATGGCATAATCACGTTTCTAAAGGAAAGATTCTTTTCCCGTTTCTCATTGGGAGCCGATGCCGCACCACAGGAGGAAGTTGGTGCCAACATACGCAAAAGCATTGAAATAAGAGGCACGAACCTTTGGGTTCTGATTCTGGCAATTTTCATTGCTTCGCTGGGTCTCAACATAAACAGTACGGCTGTAATAATAGGTGCCATGCTGATTTCACCACTCATGGGGCCTATCATAGGATTTGGATATTCGTTCGGTGTCTATGACATACAGCTGATGAGGGAATCGCTCCGGAACTTTCTGACTATGGTTGCCGTGAGTCTCATCACATCGACACTGTTTTTCCTGTTGCCCATTATCAGTTTTGACCAGAGCGAACTTCTGGCCAGAACCCAACCTACAACATTTGACATTCTCATTGCTCTTGTAGGTGGTCTTGCCGGCATGGTTGCACAGACACGCAAGGACCGCATAGGTACTGTCATTCCTGGTGTTGCAATTGCTACAGCACTGATGCCCCCACTCTGCACGGTCGGTTACGGGTTGGCTACTTTCCAGATGCGTTTCATTTTGGGTGCGCTGTATCTTTTCACCATAAACTGCATTTTCATTGCCCTGGCTGCATATATCGTGACCAAGATAATGAAGTACAAGTCTGTCGGTGAGTTGGAAATGCTCCAACGCAGAAAATACAAGAGCATAATGATCAGCGTGCTGGTGGTTATCACCATACCAAGTTTCATTATGGCTGTAGCCATAGTGAAAAGGTCGTCTTTTGAACAGAACAGCCGTCTTTTCATAAACGAAGCCTTCAATTTTGACCAGACTGTGGTTGTAGATTCTCAGAGCGAATATCATTCCGGACGCAAGCCGTCGGTCATAGAAGTGCGTCTTTTCGGCGAGCCTTTAAGTCAGGATGTGCTTGACAATCTGCAAAGACAGATGGCTTTGGCCTACCATTTGCAGAATGTCGAACTCAAGGTACGTCAGTCAAAGGACGGCAGTATTGACATTACTTCGCTGCAGAGCAGTTACGAAGACATTATCAAAGAAAAGAACCAGCAGATTGCACGGCTTCAGCAACAGTTGTCAATGACCAATATGGCCGATACGGTCGCAGTATCAGGCATGGCTCGTGAACTTGGCGTTTTTGTGCCTGGAATCAGCGGAATGTCGCTTTCAAAACACGTTGCATATGGAACCGATGGTACGCCGGTCGATACCACTTATATATGTATCATGCAGACCGATACCATGGCTGTTGAAAAACCGGATCAGACAATTCTGCGCCGTTGGCTTGAAAACCGTACCGGCTCCAGAAACATAAAGCTGATAGTTGAATAATCCATTATGATTTACCCGGATAACTACGAACATAAAGTCGGATTTGATGAGATAAGGCAGATGCTGGCCGAACGCTGCATTTGTGCTTTAGGTGTGCAGCAGGTTGATGAAATGGCATTCTGTACCGATTATGATACCATTGAACGCATGCTGGACCAGACTATGGAGTATGCGGGTATAATCAGAGAGGGAAAGACTTTTCCGGACCAGAACTACTCTGATTTGAGCGAGGCTCTGACGCGCATTCGTGTAATAGGCACATGGCTCGATGAAGCCGAACTGCTTGGTCTGTGGAAGTCATTGGAGTCAATCGGCGGCATAGTGACGTTCCTGACAAAAGACGAGAACCAGGGTCTATACCCCAGGCTTACCGAACTGGCTCAGGATGTCATGGTATTTCCGTCCATAATCCAGTCAATCAGCCACATACTGACCAAATTCGGCAAAATAAAGGACAACGCATCGCCCGAACTTTACCGCATACGCATGGATCTGGCCAACACATCGTTCAGCATATCAAGGATTCTGGGCAGCATACTCAAGCAGGCTCAGACTGACGGACTGGTTGAAAAGGACGCACAGCCTACCATGCGTGACGGACGTCTTGTATTGCCTGTCGCTCCTGCAATGAAACGCAAGATACGCGGCATTGTACACGATGAATCGGCCACAGGAAAGACTGTCTTCATTGAACCGGAAGAGGTGGTCGAGGCCAACAACAGGATACGTGAACTTGAAGCTGACGAACGCCGCGAAGTGATTCGCATTCTTGTGGCGTTTGCCGATACTCTGAGACCGATGATTCCTGATGTCATGAATTCGTACCATTTCATGGCGCAGTTGGATTTCATAAGGGCAAAAGCCAGACTGACTGTCGATTTTGATGCTGCCAAACCTGTTCTGGAACACCATTCCATGATGGACTGGGTCATGGCTGTGCATCCACTTCTCAAGATTTCACTTGCCAAGCATGACCGTACGGTTGTTCCGCTCGATTTGAAGCTTGACACTAAAAACAGCATACTGCTGATTTCCGGCCCTAATGCCGGCGGCAAATCCGTCTGTCTGAAGACGGCCGGACTGCTGCAGTACATGCTCCAGTGCGGCATTCCGGTGCCCATGCGTCCCAACAGCCATGCAGGAATCTTCAAGAGCCTGTTCATAGACATAGGTGACGAGCAGAGCATTGACAATGACCTGTCAACCTACTCCAGCCATCTGCTGAACATGAAGAACATGATCAAGTCTGCCGATAACCGCAGTCTTGTCCTGATTGACGAATTCGGCAGCGGTACGGAACCGGGTATAGGCGGAGCCATTGCCGAAGCCGTGCTAAAACGCTTCAACAAGCTTCGCGTATTCGGTGTCATAACGACTCATTATCAGAACCTTAAACAGTATGCTGACAGCAACGAAGGAATAAGGAACGGTGCCATGCTGTATGACCGTCACCTTATGCAGCCGCTTTACATACTTCAAGTAGGTAATCCCGGCAGTTCATTTGCTGTAGAGATTGCACGCAAGATAGGCCTGCCGGAAGACATAATTGAAGAAGCCACACAGATTGTGGGACGCGATTATGTGAATGCCGACAAGTATCTGCAGGACATAGTCCGTGACAAGCGCTATTGGGAAAACAAACGCCAGAACGTGCATGAGCTGGAAAAGCAGCTTGACCGTCAGATTGAGCAGCATCGTCAGGAACTGGAATCCATTGAGAAACAGCGCAAGACCATTATGCGTGAGGCCAAGGAGAAGGCTGACCAGCTTATCCAGGATTCGAACGCTATGATTGAGAATACAATCAGGACCATCAAGGAAGCTCAGGCCGACAGGGAACTGACACGCCTGGCACGTCAGGAACTGACCGATTTCAAGGAAACCATTGAGCAGACTCAGACAGACAGCGAGAAGGATGATCAGATAAGACGCCAGATGCAGCGTATTCTTGAAAGCCAGGAACGCCGTCGCAAGCGCAAGGCCGAACAGCGCGAAAAGAAAGAGCAGCAGGCAAATGCCGCGTCGGCCCCCCAGCCTGCATTCCAGAGTACCGGAACGCAGACATCGGCACATGAGAAATTCCAGCCTGGCGATACTGTACGTCTTATAGGACAGACTGCGGTCGGTGAAGTGACACGGGTTGCAAAGAACGACATAACCGTTTCGTTCGGACAGATTACAAGCACCGTCAAGGCTTCACGCCTGGAACATGCCAAACCTGTTCAGGCAACCGGAACGAACCGGACTTACACACACATGAGCAAACAGACTCATGATGACATATACAACCGCAAACTGGCGTTCAAACCGGATATTGACGTTCGTGGAATGCGTGGTGATGAAGCCATTCAGACAGTCATGCATTTCATTGACGATGCAACACTTATAGGCATGAGCCGCGTGCGTATTCTGCATGGGACAGGAAACGGAATATTGCGCAACCTTATCCGCCAGTACCTTCACACGGTTCCGGCAGTCAAGGATTATCATGACGAGCACATTCAGTTCGGCGGTCATGGCATTACCGTTGTTGATATCGGATAAAATAATGATTACTAACCAATTATATTAAATATATGAAACTTCAGACAAATTTGGTAATGGCAGTCATTGCACTGTTCTCATTTTCAAATGCCAATGCCGGCAAGCATTGGGTTGCAACATGGGCCACTGCAGAACAGGTTGTAGAACCGCATAACTGCCCCCCAGCCCCCGGTCTTGAGGGAAATTCGATACGTCAGATTGTACAGACTTCAATAAGCGGCAAGACCGTAAGGGTCAAGTTCTCGAATGAAATGAGCAAGGTGCCTGTTGAAATCAATGCTGCCGAGATTGCACTGGCTCTGACTGCCGGAGCAAGTTGCGACATTGACGAGGCTTCAAGCGTAAGCCTGACTTTCGGTGGCAATAAAAGCATCACCATTGAACCGGGACAGCTGGTCACATCGGACCCCGTAAAATTCCCAATGTCAACACGTCAGAATGTTGCCATTACAATGCACATGGGCAAGGCTTCATCGACCGATGTTACAGGACATCCGGGCTCACGTACCGATTCGTACATTGCCGTCGGTCAGACAAGCGACTTCACTGATGCTGTCAAGACCGCACACTGGTACATAATCAACGCCATTGAGGTGATGGCCGAGAAGAACGCATGTGCCATTGTGGCTCTCGGTAACTCAATTACTGACGGCCGCGGTACCACAACCAACGGTCAGGACCGCTGGACCGACAATCTGTCACGCCGCCTGCTTCAGAATAAAAAGACCAGCCGCATTTCGGTACTCAACATGGGTCTTGGCGGCAACTGTATACTTAACGGTGGCCTTGGCCCGACAGCCCGCAGCCGTTACACCCGTGACCTTTTCCAGCAGGAAGGTGTACGTTATGTGATTCTGTTTGAAGGTGTCAACGATCTTGGCGGCTTTGGCGATGCAGAAAAGAAGGCTGACCAGATAATTGAAGTGTGGAGCCAGATTGCCAACGAAGCTCATGAGCTTGGCATTTATGTGATTGGCGCACCTGTAATGCCGTTCAAAGGCAACAACTACTACAGCGAGAATCACGAGGCAGGCCGTCAGAAACTGAACGAATGGATACGCACCACAGACCTGTTTGACGGCGTCATTGATTTCGATGCCGCTATGGTTGACCCTGAAGACCCTATCCGTCTGAACAAGGCATATCTGTTTGAAAACGACTACCTCCACCCGAATGCCGACGGTTATCAGCAGATGGGTAACTGCATCGACCTGTCACTCTTCGAGCGCAAAGGTCCCTGGAAGAAATAATTTATTCGCGAGTAACGGGTGACTCTGTGCCGAACAGGAACTGTGTCTGGTAGCCGCCAAGGTCTATGACGAACTTTTCGAAGACCGATGCGGGTTCAATCGGACGGATGGTCAGCGTGTGTTCGCCGGCTGCCAGCTTGCCCAGTTCCACAGTGCTTTCAACAACGCGCTTGGCTACAGTCGGATAGTAGATTGAGTACTGGTTGGCCGGTTCCTCGTTAAGACGTGAGTTGAAGTTCACCTCCTGCTCCTGCCCGCCGTCAATGCTGATCATGAAGCGGTGGCCCTCAAGACGTGCGAATGCAAGAGTTGATTTCTGGGCAATGAGCAGAGTGGCATTGTCTGATCCGGTAGTGACATTGAACTTGTAGTTCAGCGTGGCACCATCTGTAGCGGCGGTATATGGGAACAATGCAACGCCGCCAAGCGTACGTCCCATGTAAGGGATTATTTCCCAAGCGGCATCACCCGACTTGTTTCCTGTAGCGGAATAGAAATGTGGAGCCTCCATGATGACGGTTCCATTCTTTTCGGTGAACACATAACCGCCGGGCACGCTGTCGTTATCAACCAGTCTGGTGCGCGGAGCGGTATCGGCACGGAAGTTGTCGTTCCACGATGTGTAGCCTATGTGTTTCTGTGTCATCATTCCGTTCCACTTGCCGTCAGCCATGTCCTCGTTGTAGGCGCGGTTCAGTTCCTTGTCACGTGCAAAGGTCTGCTGTACGCGGTCTGCCCAGTAATTGGCTTCAGGATTGTTCTCTCTTGAAAGTTTCTGGTTCATTGCGGCCGCATAGTACATGTCATAAAGGTTGGCCATTGCCTGAACCGGGAACAGAATTATCTGCTGGTATGCGTCCTTGTACGGGTCTTCAAGGGTCATGAACTGACGTGTTGCCTCAAGCTCCAGACGTGCCCAGTCATCGCATACGCGGCGGAATTCACCGCTTTCCAGATTGTATGTACGTGCATCAAGCATTTCAGGAGTGACGCGACCTGCATATTTGCTGTACAGATTCAGAATGCGGCAGGCTTCCTTTGCCTGATTCTGGCCGAATGTCTGCGAGCAGAACTCTTCGGTATGTTCAAGCAGTGTCGATGCGTTGTATTCCAGCGGATTCCATGCCATGTCAAGGAACAGCTGGATAGGATATTCCATAGGCTTGAGGTCACCTACATTCAGCACCCAGAGTTTGTCAACACCATAACGGTATGTAAGCTGCATCTGTTCCCACAGGTTCTGGACCGGAGTAATGTTTAGCCATTTCGAGTTACGCGGCGCACCCACATAGTCAACATGGTAATACATGCCCCACCCGCCTTTATGCAGACGTTCCTGCTCGTTTGGAAGCTTGCGTACATCGCCCCAGTTGTCATCGCTGATAAGTATTATGACATCGTCAGGCACGCGCAGTCCCTTGTTGTAGTACAGCTGGACTTCCTTGTAAAGTGCCCATACCTGAGGACGCTGCTCGGGCTTCTTGCCGGTTACCTCCTTTATAATCTGACGCTGGTCTGCAAACAGTCCTTCAAGCATTCTGATGTTATCTTCGTCGCTGCCTGCCAGTCCGGCATCGCCGTCACCGCGCATGCCTATGGTAATCAGGTCTTCGTTGTTCTTTGAACGCTCCACGCCTTCACGGAAGAAGCGTTGCAGTTCCTCCTTGTTCTTGGTGTAATCCCATATACCGCCATATGCCTTCGGATTGCGTGCCCATTCCTGATGGTTGCGTGCCATAGGTTCATGATGGCTGGTGCCCATTATGATGCCCATATCATCGGCTGTCTTCGAGTTCTCCGGGTCATCGGCATAGAAGGCCCAGTCCCACATGGCGGGCCACATGAAGTTGCCGCGCAGTCTGAGAATCAGTTCAAAGCAGTCTGCATAGAACTCATGACCTCCGCGTTCGGTGCCGTAATGATTTTTTACCCAACTGGTAAGGCATGGAGCTTCATCGTTCAGGAATATGCCACGGTAACGTACGGCAGGTTCGCCGGCTGTATATGTTCCGTTCTTCAAATACAGATTTTCCTGTCTGGTAACAGGTACATCGGCCCAGAAATACCAGGGCGAAACGCCCATCTGTTCAGAAAGTTCATAAATGCCGTAAATTGTGCCGCGACGGTCACTTCCGGCAATGACCAGAGCCTTGTCAACGCCTTTCAATGGCTGGTCAACCATGGTCATTATATACTTTTCAGTTTTGCCTTTAAGGTCTTTCTCGTTGATTTTCTTTGACTTGACAATCTGCTTGATATACTTGCTGTCAAGTGATCCTACAATTACCAGACCACCCTGCACAGGCTCGTTCACAATCTGTGCCTGAGTACCGGTTACGGCTGCAAAGTCCTTCTGGAGTGATTTCAGAGCTATCTGAATGCCTATGTTGTCGGCTGGGTCAACAAGCAGCTGTACAGCCGGTCTGCCGTTCTCAATGACGGCGAAACTGTTTTCTTCTTTCTGCAGCAATGCAATTCCCTTGTTGTCGATGGCATTGGCAAGCAATGTGCATGCGGCAAGCGCAAGTGTAAGGATAGTTTTTCTCATATAGGTTAAGCAATTGATTTCCAAAACGCTAATATAGTATTACGAATGTTGTCCGCCAAATATGCGCAGCTCAAATTCTCCACAAATTGCCATGCGGTCATCTTTTACGGCAAGCGCACCCAGAATGTCACTGTTTGCGGCGCACAGGTCTATGACCGGCTGCAGGTCTTCAACTGTCTTTATCCTGTTTGCCATTGCGGTAGCGTAACTGTCGGCAAGCAGAACATCCTTGCACACTATCATCATGGCATCGGCCCTGCCGAAACTCAGTGAAGGGCCTATTGTGCCGCTCGAAGTGCATATTCCAAGAGGGAAAGCCGATTCCGGTATATGTATTCCAACTTTTTCGGAAAGCGGAGACTGGCCGGCAAAGACTGATATGTCAAGGTCGTGCGAGACTTTTGCGTAAATGTCTCCCCCATTCTCCACAACAACGTCAGTGCAGCCGAAACGCTGGCACAGGGCATCGGCCACCAGTTTGTCAAAGGCCCCCGCCACGGCACTCATGGGACCGATTCCAGTTCTGGCCGATGCCTCCGACATGAAACGGAATATGAGCGGCGCTTCAGACCGGGGATTGTAAGGAACGAGTGAAGTCCTGTACTGCGGATCGGTTTCCAGATATGCGTCCATGTCGGCGCGCATCTGCCTGACAATGTCCAGAGCGTACTGCTGCATAGAAGACGAATAGGAGCCGGCATCGGTTCCTATCCAGAGATCCGTTTCCTTGTAACTTACTGAAAACGGTTTAAGTATGTTGTCAGAAAACTGTTTGCGGTATGTTCTGTCCTTGTACTCCATTTGCATGGGTGGCACTTCAGCTGAATCAGCCGAAAACGTCCATAGAGAAAAGATGCAGCGGGCATGCCTTCAGACACAGCTTGCAGGCTACGCATTTGTCAGGATTGAACTTGAGTTTCCAGTCCGGAGCCTGAATTGTAAGCGCGCCTGACAGGCATGATGATGTGCATGTTCCACAGTCAGTGCACAAATCTCCGTTCCAGGTGATCTTGCTGCCGAGTGTGCTGACTTCAATTCCGCAACTCTCAATATATTTGACCGCTTCCTTGATTCTTTTGGCATCGGCCACAAGCTCAACAATCATACGTCCACCCTGGTCGCCTTTGACATTGGCTTTGAGGATGTTGGTTACAACGTCAAATTTCTTGACTATGTCATATATAACCGGCTTCTGAGTGCTTTCAGGAGGGAAATTCAGTACTATTCTCTTTTCCATAGCTTCAAAGATTTTCTTCAAGTGACTTAATGCTTCTGTTGGCAGGCATCGGACGTACGGGCGCCGTCAGCTGGAATTCGCCGCGTTCTATCCATCCCTTCAGAATATCTGCAATCTCACGTGCACGGGCAAGGCTTGAAAGTGGAGCCGTGTGAATCTTGTGGCCGGCAAATTCAATCTCGCCGCTGCGAAGTGCTGCATAATTGGTTGTTCCAATCAGTTTGAAATCATCACCATAGTCTTCAATGTATGTTTCAATCTGTTCGTTGCGTATCGATACGCGTGCTGCCATATCTTCATCAAGAACAGGAATCGGAACACCTATGCCAACATACATTGTCACACCGTATTTTTCAAAATAGGCACCACGCAGGAAACGGCTGTTCATTTCACGCATTTCACCTGCTACGGCTATGGTACGGGAACCGCCCATTGGCACGCCGAACTTGTTCACTGGTTTTGATGTGTTGAACTGTGTGCCGTTATATGTGACATAGCCCTGGGCTCCGGCAAGGAATATCCTGGTACCAAGTCCTATGGTACGGCATTCCGGGTCATTCAGAAGCGGTGAAAGTTCACCGGCCGAACTGTAAGACGCATTCTTGAAATTAGGCAGAAGCGTTCCCATATATGTGTAGCGTATGCGGTCGCTCGAATTGACAGCTACGTTATAGTTCTGGTAAGCATTGCGGGGATTCGAAAGAATGGCCTCGTTCATTGTCTCCAGTGACACGTTGGTCTTTATGTGGGTTCTGGGATAACAGTCGGTACCCTTTGCCCAGGCCTCAAGAACAACGCTCTTTCCGTCAATAAGTTCCTGGATTATATGTGCGCCACCGTAATCGGGTCTCTGTGGATTGCAGTCTGTAGCACCGACAAATGTGTCAACGGCAGCAAGACCACCGCTTACAGGAACACCGTTCAGTTCTATGCGCTCCATTCTGATTGGAGGAGTGGCATGACCGAAGTTCAGAATAGCTCCAGAAGAACACATGGCGCCGAAGGTTGCTGTTGTAACAACATCCACTTTGTTCAAAATCTCCTTTGGGCTCATAGTGCGTGCCATCTCGGAAACCTGTTCTGCGGTCAACACTACGGCTTTGCCCTTGCGGATTTTCTCGTTGATTTCTTCGTACGTCTTTTCCATGTGCAAAAAGTTTATTACGGCGCAAAATTACATTAAAAAAAAGGCTTCATCAACACCCTGAAGCAAGCAATTTCCGATAAAGTGCCATTGTTTTAACACAAAATGATGTGTCTGAAAATGTTTTTGCATATTCCAGCCCCTTTTCCACCATTCTTTTCCGTATGCTGTCATCGGCCAACAGACGGTTGAAACACGCTGCCAGTTCAGAATGGTCATCCGGGTCGATATAAATGGAATCAGGACCGCCGGCTTCTTCAAGGCACGATCCGGTTGCCGCTATGACAGGCACGCCCGACCACAGAGCTTCAAGAATCGGAATGCCGAAACCTTCAATACGTGACGGATATACAAATATCTGAGCCATGCGGTAAATGCAAGGCAGATCTCTGAAATCAACGCCTGATATATGCAACAGTCTATCAGACAATCCTTTGTCCCGTGCATATTGCAGTACTGATTCAGTATATGGAGTTGCTTTTCCAACTATTACCAGCGAAACGTTCTCTTCAGTATTTTCCAATGCCTTTACAGCCAGAAGAACGTTCTTCCTCTCTTCTACCGTACCGACATTCAGAATATACCTGTCAGGCAGCGAATACTTCTTTTTCACTTCCATCAGCCTTTCAGGTGACTGCGGCTGCATGAACGAACTGTCACATCCCTGGTAAATGACCTGAATCTTTTCTGGATCAATGTGATAATGGCAGATTATGTCACGCTTGGTGAATTCACTTATGGCTATTACGACATCGGCTATTTTACATGCTCTGCGACTCTTGATGTCATAAACCAGTCTGTCAAAAGGCTTGTAAAGTTTCGGATAATGTCTGAATATGAGGTCATGTACGGTCACTACGGTTTTTGTTCCCGTATTACGTCCAATGAACGAAGGCAGTTCCCCACTCAGTCCGTGATAAACATCAACTTTGTCACGTCTGATGTCAGATACTATGAGCAAACTTCTCCATAGTGATGGAAACAGTTTACCTACAATGCCTCTCGGGTAACGTCTGTCAACCGATGACCGGTCATTGAAGAAACCTATTGCTCTTTCTGCCGGGTGTTTGGGAGAATACGCAATATAACTGTTGTCAGGCGCATTGTCAGCCAACAATCCTATAACATACCGGCTGTAATTTCCCAGACCAGTAAAATTGCGCATTGCCCTTTTGGCATCAAATCCTATCTTCATGGGTTACTTTCAAACGATAATGATAACTGCTTGTCTCCTAGTAAATTGAATGACATTCTATGATATGGTGTAGTTCCATGTTCCCTGATTGCTTCACGATGAGCGGCCGTAGGATATCCCTTGTTTTCCAACCATCCGTACTGAGGGTGTTCCATAGCTATTTCATTCATGAAATCATCACGGTATGTCTTGGCCAGAACCGATGCTGCCGCGATTGACATGTATTTTCCATCGCCTTTTACCACTGTTGTGTGCGGTATGTCCCTATATGGGTAAAAACGGTTCCCGTCAACAAGAATATGCTGTGGACGTGTCTTAAGTTCATCAAGAGCCTTGTGCATGGCCAGAATGGAAGCTTTCAGAATATTGATTCTGTCAATTTCAACATTGTCAACCATGCCGACCGCCCATGCCACTGCCTGCTGCTGGATGATTGGCCGCAATTCATAACGCTGTTTTTCCGTCAGCTGTTTGGAATCATTGAGAAGCGGGTTCTCAAAGTCTTCGGGCAGTATGACAGCTGCAGCGAACACGGGACCTGCAAGGCAGCCACGTCCGGCTTCATCGCACCCGGCTTCAATACGACCGGGTACCATGATAGGCAACAGATGGTTTACTTTACGCTGCATGTTTGTGACATGACAACCGATGAACTGTTGCTGCAAAGCTGGATTTCAACCTGTCCGGGCTCAAGTGTCCAGTCATGAGCATCCTCATTCCAGTATTTCAGTTGTTCAACAGGTATTTCAAGTGTAACTTCAACCGATTCCCCACCCTTGATGCTGACACGCTTGAATGCCTTGAGTTCACGCTCAGGCCATTCAATGGTGGCATCAGTGCGATGCACATACAGCTGAGGCACGTCATCGGCTTCAAATGTGCTTGTATTGTTTACTGTGAATGTGGCTGTTATATTCTCTCCATCAACGTACGATTCTTTTGAAAGCTTCAGGTCAGAATAGTTGAAATCAGCATAACTCAAACCGTATCCGAAAGGATACATGACAGGCAGCTGTTTTGTTGTGAACCAGCGGTAACCTACAAGAAGGTCTTCGGTGTAAAGAGCCGTGCTGCGTCCTGCGCGTGAACCGTTGTTTATCCGGTCCTCACTGGCTACAAGATTGACGAATATGTCGGCATCGATGGGAGCATCGGTCTGCGGGAAGTTCTTCAAGGCGTATGCCGGTGAATCTTCAAGTTTGTAAGGATACGAGAACGGCAGACGGCCCGATGGCGATATTGTGCCAAGAAGCATGTCTGCAAGAGCATGACCGCCTTCAGAACCGTTGAACCATGACTGGATTATGGCAGGCACCAGAGAGTCTGTCTTTCTGAGATCCACAGGACCACCAGCCACTGCTATGAAAACGGTATTCGGATTTGCCTTGACTACAGCTTCAAGAACATCCTCCTGTCCGTATGGCAGCATTATGTCCTGACGGTCACTGCCTTCGGTCTCCCACTGACGGTTGGTACCTCCAAAGAAGAATACCACATCGGCACTTTCAGCTGCCTTGACAGCCTGGTCAATCATGTCCTGTCTTGCCTTTTCCTGCTGTTTGCGGGCTGCTTCAAGTTCCTGTGGAGACTGACGTCTGAAACCGAAACCAAAGCCGAATCCGCCACCAAAGCCACCCATTCGGGCCTGCTGCGACGTGTAGCCCTGAGCATATTCAATTTCCACACCCTCCGGAACACGGTCCATAAGACCATGAAGCGGAGTAATTTCGTTCTTTGCCTTTACTCCTGCACCTACTCCGCCATTGCACATTTTACGGTCTGCATTGTCGCCTATCACTGCAATCTTGTGAATTTTTGATGCATCAACAGGCAGAATGCCGTTGTTCTTGAGCAATACTACCGATTTGGCTGCAACATTGTATGATATTGCCGCCTGTTCCGGTTTTGCCGTCATTTCGGCTGTCATCTTTTCCTCCGGTACAGGGTCTATGAGCAGTCTGACGCGCAGTATTTCACGTACCCTTTCGTTTATGAGCTCTTCAGATACCGCACCGCTGGCAACCGAATCAATCAGAGCCTGACCGAAATATGTCTGGGTCGGCATTTCAACATTCAGACCTGCTGTAATTGAAGGAACCGTGCTGTGTGTTCCACCCCAGTCGGAAATAACCATGCCCTTGAATCCCCAGTCCTGACGCAGAATGTCATTAAGCAGGACCTTGTTTTCAGCACACCAGTATCCGTTTATCTTGTTGTAGGCCGACATTACACCGTATGCATTGCCTTCAACCGCACCGGCTTCAAATGCCGGCAGATATATTTCTCTCATGGCACGTGGTGACACTATGACATCAACGCTTCCGCGGTTGGTTTCCTGATTGTTCAGCGCGAAATGTTTCATGCATGCTGCAACGCCATTGTCCTGGACACCGTGAACGTATCCTACAGTAATGCGTGACGATAGATACGGGTCTTCACTCAGATATTCGAACGTACGTCCTCCTGTAGGAATACGCTGAATGTTGATTGCAGGGCCCAGAATCATGTCTTTTCCGCGAAGACGTGCCTCTCGGGCCATACCAGTACCATATTCGTATGCCAATTCCTCACTCCAGGTAGCTGCAAGTGCGCTTCCGGTTGGAAAGAATGTGGCAGAATCATTGCTCAGGTTGAGCGGATTCCATGACTTGGGTTCCATTTCCTCACGTATTCCGAACGGGCCGTCGGCATAATACATGTCTGCAATACCTTGTGACGGCACACCTTCGGTAGTGAACATGTTCTTTCCATGAAGCATGGCAACTTTTTCTTCGAGAGTCATTCCGGAAATGATTCTGTCTATCTTCTTTTCATTTGCAAGCAGTCTGTTTTCAACTGTCATGCGGTCGCGCGACAGTACGCTGACATTTTCATTGCATCCGCAAATTGCAAGTGCTGCAATTGAACAGATGACGGCGATGGTTGTTCTCATATTATTCAAGTGTTATTTGTAATTGGTTGCTTTACTCCATTTGAGGTCTGAATACATGTTGTTCAGACCATTGCTGTCAAATTCATCAAACGGTATGTATACTGACAATCCGGAAAATTCCGTCACGGTTATCTTTTCCGGACAGCCTACAAACAGTTCCGGGGTTGATGCCGAAAACAGTACGCATCTTTCAAGCTGGCTGTTGAATTCAGCAATCTGCAGATTGTCAGATGCCAGTTTCCGTACTACCGACTTCAGGTCAAAAGACACTGTCCTGTCGTTACCTTTCATGTCTTCAAACCGATCAAGTTCCTGTACGTCTGAAAAATCCGTGCGATCAAGATTATCCGGTATGGTGGACACAATCTTTCCAAAACAGGCGGCAAGACTGTCAAGACCTTCGGTCCTGACAAGCGACACTGCTGCAAGACGATTGAATCCGTCCATAGCGTTGTAATATGAATAAAAGTCACGGCATACGCCGATAAGCTGTCCTTTTGCAAGTTTGGCGGTAATTGAATAGTATGGGAAACCGTTCGCCATTATTTCAGTTGACGACGATATGAAGTACCGCGTCTTGTCCTTCAGCTCATACGCCACTTCAACACATCCCATATAGCAGGCATCGCACATTATGAAATCAAAGCAGTGGTCAGGTATGGCATTGGCCATATCTTTGATTTCCATTCCGGAATAGTAAGGGTATTGCGAAGCATCTTCAATGGAGAACGAGCGTGTCAGAGGAGACACCTGAAGTGTTTTGGCGGCCTTAAGCATCATTTTGCCTGACCGGTATCCCAGATTGTATGCCAGCTGGCCCAACATTGATGTGGGAACCCATCCCGATCCATGCGACCAAAGCAGCAACCCGTATTCTCTGTTCGGAAACATATCAAGCATGCAGTCAATTGCCATTTTCAATGTTTCAGAATCGGACGATTTCAGATTGCTGCCGAATTCCCTGACGGTTTCTTCCACTCCATCATGAATATTCAACAGTACAGACTGTTTGTTAGGCCGGTCTATCAATGCCAGAATATTGCAGTGTGAGCAGTTCTCCGCATACAGGCTCTGTTTCATGGCCTTAAGATTCGGCTCCACGTAATTGGAAAGGTTGTTGTCGGCAGCCATATAGACCAGTATTGTTTTTGCAGGCGTTTCATCGTCATCGGTCTTCAGTTTGTCGGTACATGACAACTGAACGGCTGCCAGCGCCATGCACCACAACAGACTGTTCTTTCTTATTCTGGAAAACAACACCCCGGTCATGATTATCATTCAGGTATCAGCATACCGTTTCCTCCAAGTTTGTATTCCTTGGCCTGCAGATAGCTGTTAGCCGGATCTGATGACTTGTAATATACATTGCCACGGCCCTTTATCTGGCCAGCACCTTTTTCTACACCCTGCTGGAAACTTATGGCTGTAACATGTGAATCGTCATGTACATTCCATACGGCGCCCTTGTCCAAGGATATGCGTACATCAGCCTGGGCATTGTTTTCAGCATTGACAGCTGCAGCCAGCGACGCCCCTTTACCAAGTGACAATGAAACCGCACATATACTGTCTGTTACAATGTCGCCTCTCAACTTCTGCTTTGAAGCTGACAGGCCTACATATCCTCCGTGTATTGATATCAGACAGTCATCGGCAAACGATATTGAATTGCCTGAAAAAACAGCATCGGCACGGCCGTTGTCACCAAGAAGCAGCGGGCCGTCTGACCACTCCAGTTTGCACTTCTCCATGAACATCCTGCCACACGTGCCATTGTCTTCCGATATGAAGAAACCACAGGAAGCGCCCTGTGTCAGCTCGCATTTTTCAAGTCTTAACGCCCCGCCCTCTTTTATGTGTCCTATCGGGGCCGATGCAGCTTCCATACGGCATTCAACTGCATGTATGTCTCCTTTGCTGCTGAACAGAGGAGAGGCATTTCCTTTAGTCTGTCCTACAACAAGCGATGCGTCAACACAACCGTCGTGGCCGGTTGAAATTGCAGGACTCAATTTGGAATATGAATTGATTGTGTATTCATCTATTCTTACTGTACCGCCATTGGAACTGTAGATTGCGCTTGACCGCTCTTTTGACATGAGGGCCTTGCCTTTATTGACTTTTACCACAGAGCTGTCCCCTATTGAGGAAATGCCGTATGAACTGTTCGCATGCGAAGTGACATCACACTGGAAAACGGTAACAGCACTTCCGTCAGTAACCAGAAGCGCCGAGTTGGAGCCTGTCTCCTCTCTGTCCGAGTCAGTACTGCCTCCGGCGGTCTTGTTCATCCTGACACCGGTCAGGTCAAGATCTGCCGCACCGGTAACATACACGACACAACCGTTGTTCACTACTGATTCCAGAGTGACATGTGAACGGTACTGGTTTTTCTCTGTATTGCCATCAACGACATAAGTCGCTGGAATAGTCTGATTTGCAGCATGCGCGGAAAGGTACATGACCGATACCGACAGGAACAATACGTTTTTCAATTTCATAATTGGAAATATAATGTGGTAAAGGTAGTATTTTTTTCCCTAAATTCGCGCATCAAATCAATCTACAAATAATGACAAGGAAAATTATAGTGTCAGCATGTCTGACGCTATTGTGTGCATGCAACATGAAAGAAAACGTACTGCTTACAGAATCGTCGCTGCCATACGGCGCACCCCAGTTTGACAAAATAGCCGACAGCGACTACATGCCGGCGTTCAAGCAGGCCATAGCCACCGGAAAGAATGAAATCGATCAGATTGCAGCCAATCCTGAGGCCCCGACGTTTGAGAACACCATTGCCGCTCTGGCATATGCCGGCAGCGGTTTTGAAAAGGTTGCAGAAATATTCTACAACATATTGGAGGCCGATTACAGCGACGAACTTCAGCAGATTGCCGAGGAACTGACACCGTTGGAGAACGAATACAGCACATACATAACCCAGAACGAAAAGCTGTTTGAACGCATCAGAGCGGTTTATGACATGCGTGATTCGCTGACACTTGACCCGGACCAGCGCAAACTGCTGATTGACACATACAAATCGTTCCAGCGCAGCGGTGCCGAACTGGGCCCCGAAGACAAGAAGACTCTCTCGCAGTACAACGAAAAGCTTTCTTTGCTTTCGCTGGAATTCGGCAGGAACGCATTGGCATCGACCAACGCATTCACCATGCATCTGACCGATACGGCCGATGTCTCAGGACTGCCCGGATTCGTTCTTGACATGGCAGCCCAGGCTGCTGCTGAAAAGGGACTTGAAGGATGGGTATTTGACTTGTCTGCACCAAGTTACAGCAGTTTCATGAAGTACAGCGACAAGCGTGGACTCAGAGAAAAAATGTATCGTGCCTATAACCGCCGCGCCTTTGAAGACGACTATGACAATACAGAAGTAATACGGCAGCTTGTGGATTTGAGATACAGCAAAGCCTCGCTTTTGGGCTATGACAACTATGCCCAGTATCAGACCGAAGAACGTATGGTCGAAACGCCTGAAAACGTATGGGATTTCCTGTCGCGTCTTGGCGGACCTGCCCTGCCTGTAGCGAGGCAGCAGGTGGCTCAGGTTCTGGAATTCGCACGCAAAAACGGATTTGACGATGCGGAAATCATGCCATGGGACTTCAGCTATTGGGCTGAAAAGCTGCGCGCCTGCGAATATGACCTGAGTGATGAGGCTCTGAAACCGTATTTCCAGCTTGAGAACTGCATAGATGCCATTTTCAGTCTGGCAGGACGTCTGTATGGCATAAGCTTCAAGCGCATTGACCTGCCCGTATATCATCCTGATGTCCAGGTCTATGATGTCACCGATGCTGACGGAAGCCATCTGGCACTCTTCTACGTTGACTTCTTTCCACGTGCCAGCAAGCGTAGCGGTGCATGGATGACATCGTTCCGGGAACAGAAAATCCAGAATGGTGTGGAACAGCGTCCAATAGTCAGTCTTGTGACCAATTTCACCAAACCGACGGCCGATGCCCCATCGCTCATAACACACGACGAGTTCACCACCCTGCTTCACGAATTCGGCCATTCACTGCATGGTATCCTTGCCAAGGGACGTTATCCTGGTCAGACAGGCACCAGTGTTGACCATGACTTTGTGGAACTGCCTTCGCAGATCATGGAAAACTGGGCATACGAGAAGGAATTCCTGCAGTCATTTGCACGTCATTACCAGACTGGCGAGGCTCTGCCGGACACTCTGATTGACCGCATCATTGCCGCAAAGAACTTCCTTTCCGCCTACTACCACATGCGCCAGCTTCAGTATGGAACCATAGACATGGCCTGGCATACGCTGACAAGCCTGCCGGAGCAGTCCGTAATTGACTTTGAGCATAATGCCATCAGACCAATACAATACATGCCAATTGTTGAAGGAACACTGTCATCAACATCGTTCAGTCATATTTTCTCGGGTGGTTATGCTGCCGGCTACTATTCATACAAATGGGCCGAAGTGCTTGCAGCCGATGCGTTCTCGCTGTTTCAGGAAAAGGGTATTTTCGATGCTGAGACCGCCGCAAAGTTCCGCCATCTCCTTGAACAGGGAGGTACGGTCGAAGCCTCACAGCTGTATTACGACTTCCGCGGTCACAGTCCGGAACCGGAAGCGCTGCTGCGCCAGCTGGATATAATAGGGGTAGCGCTGCCATTTTGTACAAAAGTACCAATAAGCACTGAAAATTAGGAATTGCCCCCTAAAATAGTCCAATAAGGCATTGTATACATGCTATCTATGCATCTTTACGTTCTGTATATTGTATATTTCGTATATCTCAATACAAATTGAAGGTGATATATTGTAATTTCAAATATATTATCTACATTTGCACATAATATATATATAACGCATTATGAATACTGCAGCAGTTCAGACAAAAAGAAAGAACATTGACATCCGCGAAGATGTATATCGCTTCCTTTCCATCAAGGCGGCCGCATCCGGCACGAACCTCAAGAGCTACATCGAATCACTCCTTGAAAAAGAGGTGGAGGATATGAACGAGGCGGCGACCTACCAGTA
>JAKSIQ010000080.1 GCA_024398755.1 Bacteroidaceae bacterium
GAGTGACGCAGAAGTTCGCGCATCAGGTCGCTGTCAACATCGGAATCAAGGTGAATCTGGTTCCAGTACTTCTTGTTCCAGTGCCAGGCGGGTTCTATGGCCTCGAACCGGTCACGCAGGTCAATGGCACGCTCCGGATTGCACTTCATGACAACCATATCGGGCCTGTCAAGCATAATGCAGGCAAAAATGCGGCCTTTCAGACGAAACACCAGCACGGTGTCATCGAACGGCATATCCTCGGTAGCCAAAGGCAGGCTGAGACAGTATTCCCTGAGCGTTTCTATGTTCATGCCGCAAATATAATCATTATATTTGTAGCGTATATGACAGAATGCAGCGACACATATCTGACCGTTGAGGGCGAGGCAAAGTCACAGTTCACCGAACAGCGCAGCCGCTTCATATCCTTTGCCTGGCACGTGACCGATGCAGACCAGGTCAAGGAGCACGTTTCAGCCCTTCAGAAGGAGTATTACGACGCGCGTCACATCTGCTACGCATACATGCTGGGGCCACAGCGGCTGGAATGGCGCGCCAACGACAACGGCGAACCTTCGGGAACAGCCGGCAAGCCCATTCTCGGCCAGATAAACAGTGCCGGACTGACGGACATACTGATTTGTGTGGTCCGATACTTCGGCGGCGTCAAACTTGGCACCAGCGGGCTTATCGAGGCATACCGCAAGGCCGCTGCCGATGCCATTGAAGCCAGCAGCAAGGTTACGCTGTACGTTGAACAGGAACTTCACATACTGGCACGCTACGCCATGATGAACGAAGTCATGCGCGCCGTCAAGGACATGGGGCTGACCATAGTTTCCGAAGAATACGGCCAGTTCACGGCAACAGATCCGAGCTGCACCGCATTCAGGCCTTATGACTGCCGTTACACCATGCGTATGCGCAAATCACTTGTACCCGTATTCACAGAACGCATAGGCCGGCTTACCGAAACGCAGACCGACCCGTCACTTTTGATTGAACAGAAATAAAACCGGACTATGGCTGAATCAGAGAAAATAACACAAGTAAGACGTTTTCTTGAAGCGAACGACATTCCTTACGAGATTCATTTCCATCCGCCGCTCCCCACCATTGAGGACGCTCTGGCCTACTGGAAGGACATTGACGCCACACACTGCAAGAACCTGTTCTTCCGCAACCACAAGGGCAACCGCCACTATCTGGTAAGCTTTGAGTGCCACAAGAATCTGGACATACACTCTCTGGAGCATAAGCTGCGTCAGGGCAAGCTGAGTTTTGCCAGTCCCGAACGTATGGACCGATGCCTTGGCGTGCAACCCGGTTCAGTATGCGCCTTCGGTCTCATACACGACATTGACATTGCCGATGCCGCCAACCCCAAAGAACTGTTTGAAAACGGACACCGCGTCAAGTATTTCCTGGACTCCGAACTCAAGACCGCGCCAAAAGTCAGCTTTCACCCCTGCGACAACACAGCCAGCGTTGTTCTCACCAATGACATGTTCCTCAGGTTTCTTGAAATCTGGGGAGGCGAATACGAATGGCTTGACATTTAGGCCGGGCAGCCGCAGCTACATATTCGTATGTCTCGGGACAAGGCACTCCCATTTCAATTACGGTAAAATGCAGTTATACTGCAAAGATAAAAAAGCTGACCATACAGGCCAGCTTTCTGAATCAGTTTATGTCCAATCAGTCCAGAGAATGGATAACCAGACCTGAACGGAGCTTAGGCTCGAACCATGTGGTCTTTGGAGGCATTATGTTGCCTGTATCGGCAATGTCCATAAGCTGCTTCATTGACACCGGATAAAGTGCCAGAGCCATTTTCATTTCGCCGCTGTCAACACGCTTCTTCAGTTCACCAAGTCCGCGTATGCCGCCGACAAAGTCAATGCGCTTGTCGCGGCGCAAGTCCTTGATGCCGAGAAGCTGGTCAAGAATAAGGTTCGATGAAATGGTCACATCAAGAACGCCTATAGGGTCGGAATCGTCAAATGTTCCGGCCTTTGCCGTCAGCTTGTACCATTCGCCGTCAAGATACAGCGAGAAAGTGTGCAGTGCTGCAGGCTTGAATATATCCCTACCCTGCTTCTCAACAATGAAGTTCTTCTCCAGAGCCTTCAGGAACTCCTGGCTTGTCATTCCGTTCAGATCCTTGACAACACGGTTGTAGTCAATGATTGTAAGCTGCGAAGCCGGGAAACACACTGCCATGAAGTAATTGTACTCTTCGTCTCCCTTATGGGCTGGGTTCTGCTTTGCCTTTTCAGCACCTACCAGTGCAGCGGCAGCCGAACGGTGATGACCGTCGGCAATATACAGCGATGGAATCGTTGCAAAACGCTCCGTAACGGTAGCAATATCCTGGTCACGGTCAATGATCCAGAGCTGATGGCGGAATCCGTCACCGGGAGCCACATAGTCATATTCCGGAGCCGATGCAGTGTATTTGGCAACTAGTTCGTCCAGAACGGCATCATCGGGGTATGCAAAGAAAACCGGCTCAATGTTGGCATTGTTCACACGGACGTGCTTCATGCGGTCTTCCTCCTTGTCAGCACGGGTAAGCTCGTGCTTCTTGATATTGCCCTTAAGGTAATCTTCAACGTATGCGCATACTACCAGACCGTACTGGGTCTTGCCGTTCATGGTCTGTGCATAGATATAATACTGCTCCTTGTTGTCACGTACCAGCCAGCCGTTCTTCTGGAACTTGGCAAAGTTCTCGGCAGCCTTGGCATATACACGCGGATCAGTCTCCTCTGCAATGGGTTCGAAGTCAATTTCAGGCTTGATAATGTGATAAAGCGACATTTCATTGCCTGCAGCTTCGGCTTTTGCCTCTTCTGAGTTCAAAACGTCATAAGGACGGCTCTGAACCTTTTCTACCAGATTCTTTGGGGGACGAATACCCTGAAACGGTTTAATTATGGCCATTGTATTTTCTGTTTTTATGACAAACTCCGCTCCAGCATAGCAGTTGAAGCGGAGTTTGCGGTTATTTCATTGTTTATAATCAGCGGTTTACCATGAACTTGGTGCAACCGTCCTTGATAAAGCCTACAATCTGCTTTGCGGCAGCGATACCGGCATTGATGTTGGCCTCGGCGGTCTGCGCACCCATCTTCTTGGGAGTTGCAAAGTAACGGTCAGCGAACAGCTGCTGGAACTTGTCAGCGGCAGCCGGAGCAATGTCTGAAACGAACTTCAGATCTTCGCGTTCCTGCATCAGAACCAGAATCTCGTCTTCGTTGATAATCTCCTTACGGGCCGAGTTGACCAGAACAGCGCCCTTCGGCATGAGACCGACAAGGTTTCTGCCGATAGAGTTCTTTGTCTCATCGGTAGCAGGCAGGTGCAGTGAAATGAACTGGCAGGTCTTGTACATTTCCTCGACCGATGCGCATGCATGCACGCCAGCAGCCTCAATAACCTCCTTGGGGCAGTATGCATCGAAAGCATAGACATCCATACCGAAGCCCTTGGCTATGCGTGCCACGTTGCGGCCTACATTACCGA
>JAKSIQ010000081.1 GCA_024398755.1 Bacteroidaceae bacterium
ACTTTTTCGGGCAAACCCCATCTATGCCTTCCCCCACTAAATTTCCACTGAGCCGCCAATACCGCTCCTTAAAAATACAAGAAGGGGATGACCGTTAAAGTCATCCCCTTCTATTATATTGAACTGGAGCTGATCAATAGCCCAGATAGCCGAGCATACGTGCTGCGTAACGGCGGCCGAATTCACGTGAGCCCTTGGCATTGAAATGCAAGTGGTCAAAACCGGCTGCGCAACCGTATGCCGGAACAACCATTGAAGTCGGGATGACGCTTGGCAGCTTGGCCATAACCTCGTTGTGGCCTGCACATACGCCACGCTGGTCGGCAGGAACAACTTCACCCGAAAGCAGTGGAACGTTGGCTGCTTCAAGGCCAAGGTCAGCAAGAATGTCCTCGTAAACCTTCTTCACCTTGTTCGGCCATTCCTCTTCACCGCTGTTTGATTCTCCCTGATGCAGAAGAATACCCTTGATGACACCGTCCTGCTGTGCCTTCTTGCACAGTTCAATAAGACGTCCGTAAGGATCGCCACCGTATTCCTTGCAGATGTTCTTAAGCCAGTCGGCCGATGTTGAAATGTATTCTTGAGCCTGTGTCTTGTCAAACAGTTCAATCTTACATCCGGCAACTGCCACCATCACAACACCAATTTTGGTACCTTCCGGCATGTTCTGAGCCATTGTGCGGCCAAACCAGTCGGCAGGAGTCAGACCGGTATTCGGACGTGCCAACGGCGGTACAGCCTTGCGCCATTCTCCCATCTTGCTGTCCGGGAAATCGACGGCATTCATAGTTACGAAATTTTCAGGTACACCTTCCTTGTCTATCTGTTCAGGACGTGGATTACCCTCCATATTGGACTGGCCGATGCAAATGTAAATGTGGAAATTCGGATCCGGTTCGGCAAATCCCTTAACAGGTGCAAGCAGCATGGCTGCCATTGCGATAAAAGCAATTTTCTTCATTATCAGTATTTGAATTAGGTTGAAACAATCACTTAAACAGTGCAATTTTCGCAAATTCCTCTGACTTGAACAAGAAAAAGGGGTAGCTTTGTACACCAATACTGAAACAAAATGGGAAAGAAAACATCAAAATCCAACAACGCGTTCCTGATAGGGTCAATAATAATGATAGTCTTCGTACTTCTTGTTGTAGTGCTGTTCGTCTTCCTTTCGTTCAAGATTTACGACAAGAAAGAAACATCATACAACGACCAATACACAATCAGCATTGGAAAGACAGCCTTGGGAAGTCCCATGACCTTATATCTGAATGACAGTCTTCTTTTTCAGGGCACGCCACAGGCACCGATGACAATATCCATTGAACGCTTCCAAATGGAATCAAGCCTTCTTGTAGTCGATGACGAAACCGACGTGGTATCAGTTCTGCCACTTCCGGAAAAAACGTCCAGAGTATTTGTAGAAAAAGACAGTTTGGGTTACTCGGCCGATGGCAGGTCGGTCAGTATTCCACGATAACGACCTTCATCTGACAGCAGTTCGACCGCCGCTTTCAGAACCTTGTCATCCTTCAGACTCTGACGGATTGTACCCTTCTGGTAATAATACCTGTTGGCTATCTCTACAGCAAGTATTCTTCTGATGTCATCATCGAATCTGTCAAGATCGGTCGCCATATCGAACTTGAGCTTTTCTTCAAGCGCACGGAACTCTTCTTCAGCCTTTGATTCCAGACCCTCGTTTTCGGCAATCTTGCGCAGCGATTTGAGAGCTTTGCTGCTTGAGCTGGAATACTCAAAACTACTATTCCTGCAATAGTCCTTGAAAGATGCCAGTTCTTCGTCGGTCACCTCAAAACGGTCAATCGGGGCTATGCTGTCATGTCTGCTGCAATAATCGTTCAGGAAATCGAACAGCACCACATCTTGCGACAGAGCATACACAATATCCGGAATGGTATCTGACGGACAATCCACATCCGGTCTTATGCCGCCTCCGTCTCTGACCGGACGGCCTGCCGACGTATGGAACACTTGGGTCAGGCTGTCAGGTATGTGCTGAGCCTGCCCCTTGTCGTTCTTTCTTGAATAGTCTATTTCCTGGATGCATCGGCCGCTTGGAATGTAATACTTTGCGGTTGTCAGCTTGACGGCACCGTTGAAAGGAAGAGGCCTTGTACTCTGCACCAGACCTTTGCCGAATGAACGCGCCCCCATAATTACCGCACGGTCAAGATCCTGAAGACTACCCGAAACTATTTCACTGGCCGATGCCGACTCTCCGTCAATAAGCACAACCAACGGCAGTTTGGTATCGACCGGCTTCTTTTGTGTTGAATAGCTGCCTGCAGCCTGTGGCGTCATGCCTTTAATCTCAACGACCTTCGTTCCAAGCGGCACAAACAGTCCGACAAGATCAACAGCCTCATTCAGCAAACCACCGCCATTTCCCCTCAAGTCAAGAATGAGTCCTTTGGCACCACGCTCCTTCAAATCGACCACCGCCTTCAACACCTCGCGCGAGCAGTTCTCGGTAAATGACTCCAGAATGATGTAGCCGTAATCGCCTGTCATGCCATAATATGGAACCGACGGAAGCGTTATGGTTTTGCGGTCGAATGTTACGTCAATGGAATCTTCTCCACGCCCTACTGAAACGGTAAGACTGGTGCCGACCTCGCCACGCAGATGGTCGCTGACGTACTGCGACGATTTACCCTTCATGCTTTCACCGTCAATTGCCAGAATTCTGTCTCCTGCCTTCAGCCCGGCCTTCTGTGCAGGCATATCCTCGTACGGCTCTTCAATATAAATGTAATCGCGCTTCGGATACTGACGTATAATTGAGCCTATTCCACCATACTTTCCTGTCGTCATGGTCTTGAGTTCACTCATATCGGCCTCAGGATAGTATTCGGTATATGGGTCGATGCTGCCAAGCATTGCATTGATGCCCGTCTCTATCAGTTTCTTCATGTCAAGTGTGTCCACATATGACATATCCAGTTCGCGCACTATCCCGTACATTATTTCCATGTTCGACGCAATCTGGAATCTGGAGTCAGTCTTCCCGTTGCCGTCAGAACCGGCCGACAGGGCTTTTCCGACAGCTGCCGTCAGAAATATGATGACAAAAACTATTCTTTTCATCTTGTTTTTGAATTCAGAAAGTAAATATTCAAGCCTTACAACAGCGAAGATATACAAATTTTACGCTTTTACGCCATTTTTTTCACTGCAGATATTGTGGATTCCAAAAAACGCAGTACATTTGCACCGCGTTTGAGAAGGACATTCCCTTCAATAATGTGGAAAGCTTCTTTAGCTCAGTTGGTTAGAGCATCTGACTGTTAATCAGGGGGTCCTAGGTTCAAGTCCTAGAAGGAGCGCAAAGCAAGACAAGGAGTTACGAGAAATCGCAACTCCTTTTTCTTTTACTCCTCCAACGGTGGCTCACGGCTTGGAGGTCTAGCGGCTCAACCGAATCACTGCTCAGTGGAAATTTAGTGGGGGTAAGCGTAAATAGAACGTTAATCTGCATTCGC
>JAKSIQ010000082.1 GCA_024398755.1 Bacteroidaceae bacterium
TGGGCTCCACGCCGGGCATCAGGAAGTCCAGTATGCCTATCACATAGACAGGCTTGAAGCTGTAGATGTTCCCGCCGGCACGAACGCTGTCGCGGATGGGGAATCCCGAGTAGTACATCATCCTGTTGGCAAAGTCCTTCTGCTGGGCATACTGCATCTCGATGATGAACGATTCGCCGCTCTCGGTGGTGCAGCTGACATCGAACACGGCCTTGCGCTGCGTGCGCCTGTCCGGCATCTGCTCCTGGCCGGTCAGTGTGACACTGCAGATGTGCTTTTCGGGCAGCAGGGCCGTGATGAGCTGCAGAAGCAGGTCCTCGTTGCCGTGCCGGCCATAGACGTACTTGAATGACCAATCGAGACGGAGGTCGATGAATTTGAATTCATGGTTTTCCATAGTTTCCCTGTGTTTTCGTGTTTTGTGTGTTTATGTGTTAGAATAGAATGTCAGTGCAAAGATAACGGCCGATGCGAAAGGCCATTAATGGATTTCACAAAACTTGCTGACGGACGGTACTATTTCTGGCAGTGATGGCGTTCTGGAACGCGGGCATGGGGTATATTCGGGTTCACTCGAAATCGTGAATTATCCAATGGCCACCTTTTCGCTCAGGAGTATGACTTAATACCTGGTTTTTTTTTGAAATAAAATGTAATTAATAAAATAAAATATATATTTGCAGTTGCCCAACCAACTTGAAGACGGTTCTTCGAACTGGTTGAAAGTAAGGTAGGGTGACATATTTAGACGTTACTTGACGTTTATCTTCTGGATACAAACTTCGCAACTTTGATTTCAGAAAGAAGATAGCGCAACGGGAGCGTCCACAGGTGGTGACTGTTCAGTCATCCGCGTCATCGTTGTGGCGTGGAGTTTACTGCATATCATCCCAGGCGTGGGCTAGCTGCGTTGCTTATCCTTTCTGAAGGGCAGCGAAGGCCTGTATCTGGGATGAGCGAGAGTAAGACTCCCACGTCTTTTTTTTGTATCCGTTCGGAAAGGGGTGCGCCGGGCACAAAATGAACACCGATGAAACAATTGACAAATTGCGACAGACGTTCAAGCTACCGCGCTCCTGTGAGTAAACTTGTTACAGTCAATCTTTCCAGATCCATTCTCAATGCTTCTACAGGTCTGGGGTATGGTGATAATTATACAGATTACGGAGACGATTGATTATGAGACGGAACATACAATTTATGGTGTGCACAATAGCTGCAGCCATATCGGTTTTCCTGTTGTCGCTTGCCTGTTCAAAACAGCCTGATTTGTTTGACGACAGTGGTGATATTAAGGCTGTTTTTATAGCCGACAGTTTTGCTCCTGGAGAGACAACTACAAAAACGGTACTTGAAGGTACGGAATTCACCTGGGCTGCCAATGATACCGTAGGAATATATCCCAACTCCGGCTCCCAGATATTCTTTGAAATGACCCAGGGTGCCGGAACCGGTTCCGCTGTGTTCGATGGCGGCGGGTGGGCATTCCGCAACGGTGCCACATATTACAGCTATTATCCGTTTATTGCCGATTTTCATCTTGACAGGACACAGATACCGGTCTCATTCAAAGGACAGCGTCAGAATGGTCTGTCAAGTCTGGATCATTTCGGTCAGTTTGACTATATGTATGCCGATGCCGCCAGTGTGCGGGACGGTGTGATTACGTTCAACTATCACCACCTGTGCTGTGTGATAAGAGTAACCGCCACTCTTGAGCCAGGAACATATCGCCAGTTGACCATTACAGCACCTGACAGCGCATTTGTACAGAAAGGATTTTTTGACCTGACATCAGATGCCCCGGCAATCCAGGCCGCTGAATCCGGCTGTGAACTGACAGTCGTACTGGACAATTTTACCGTCAATACCAAACAGGAAGTCAGGATATATCTTGTGTCTGCACCTGCCGCCCTGTCAGGCAAAGAAATCACGGTAAGCATTCTTGATTCAGAAAAGAAACAGTATGACTGCAAGAAAACTCCATCGAAGGACTATGCTGCCTCCGGAATATACGGACTCACTTGTTCCACGTGGACAGAAGTTCCCCAAAGTGTGGGAATTGCCATTGATGGCTGGGCCGATGGAGGGCACTACTCCGGCGGTGCTGAATAAATGATTAAAACCACTAATCTTTTATATTATGGGAATAAGACAATTTATGCTTCTTTCCACATTGCTCATGATAGCGGGATGCGCGGAAGAACTTCCAGTTGGTAATACTGGACTTGATGAATCGGGAATGATACCCCTCAACATTGAGGGACGAATAAACCAGACAGCCACAAAGGCTACGGCCGAGGGCTTTGTCAATAAGGATGCGGTCGGACTGTTTGCCGTCAACTACACCGAGGGTAACACCGTGGCTGGAACTCTGCTGAGCGAAGGCAATCAGGCCGATAACGTAAAGTACATCTTTGATGAGACCAATTTCAAGTGGAATCCTGTCAGAGCGGTGTATTACAAAGACATCAACACCCATGCAGACCTGTATCTGTACTATCCGTATCAGGCTTCAATTTCTGATGTGAATGCAGCCGGATTCGAGGTGAAGAAAGACCAGAGCGCTGCCGCCACCGCCTCGGAACTGAGCGGTTACGAGGCATCAGACTTCCTGTGGGGTAAGGGCGAGGACATTACCCCGTCGCAGACGGCAGTAGCAATCAGACTCAGTCACAAACTGGCAGCAGTCCAGGTTGCCCTTGCCGAGGGAACGGGCTTTGAAGATGGAGAGTTCGAGAGCCTTGAAAAGAGCGTTATTCTGACCGGAACCACCCGCAAAGCCACCATCGACTATGCAACAGGCAATGTAACGGCTGTAGGTAATCCGCAACTTGACGGCATTGTGATGTGTCCGCAGGGTGACGGCAGCTGGCGTGCCATTGCCATACCGCAGACTGTTGCCGCCAGCACGCAACTTTTCGCCATCACCGTGAACGGTGTGTCATACAAGTTCAGCCAGACATCGGCTGTCACTTACCAGAGCGGCAAGCAGACCGACTTCACCATTACAGTAAGCAAGAAGAGTCCTTCCGGCGAATATGAGTTCGCTCTTAACGATGTTCAGATTAACGACTGGACCGAAGACAAGAATACCCACGGCGGCGAGGCCCGCCAGTACTTCGTGGTCAATGTCACCGAGCCCGGAACCCTTGGCAAGACCATCAAGGCAATGGGCAAGAACCCCGACAAAATCAGGAACCTGAAGGTCGTGGGCAATGTCCGTGACGATGACTTCTACTTTATGCGCGACTCAATGGCAATCCTTGAGGCCGTCAATATGAAGGAGAGTGTGATAGCTGCGCCGAAGGAACAGACAGCAATTGTAAGTGTATTCACCTCTTCGAATGAGTACAAGTATTTATGCAAGGCACTGGGCGAGCCGGATAATGTATCGTATTCTACTGCGTATTGGTATGATACAGGAAATAATATTCCTCAATATGCTTCATAAAAGGAGCATAATTGCTTCTTTTTTTTATTTAATAAA
>JAKSIQ010000083.1 GCA_024398755.1 Bacteroidaceae bacterium
GCAAGTACTGCTATAAGGACGGCGATTTCACTGACAAGGTGTCAATGGAGGAATACATAGAAATGTGTTCGCAGTTCGGTGCTCAGGCCGGGATGACGGACGAACAGATGAGGGAACATTGCCGGATGCTGTTCCCCATGCTGAAACGCTGGAAGAAAAAATGAGCATGCAGATATTGGAAACAGGAAGACTGATTCTCAGGCCCTGGCGCGAATCCGATGCCGACAAGCCGGTCAGGGTAATGCGGATGGATTGCCCCATATGAAGGATACAGAATCGAATATCTGTCAGATAGCGGTCATCAAGGACGGCCGCCTTGTCCTGTCAGAAACATATCACGGCTACTCGAAAAATGCCTGCTGCCACATAGCATCTGCAACAAAGAGTATTGTGGGGCTTCTTGTCGGCATTGCCATTGATCAGGGAAAGATTGGCAGCATCAATGACAAGGTGCTTTCATATTTCCCCGATTACACGCCGAAGCGCGGTGAAAAGACCATCCGGGATGTGACGGTACGGCATCTTCTGACAATGCGGGCCCCGTACAAGGGCAAGGGCGACCCTTGGACCAAGGTATGCAGCAGTCCGGACTGGACATGCGCTTCGCTGGACTTTCTGGGCGGGCGGAAAGGACTGACCGACGAATTCGACTACCGCACAGTGTGCCTGCACATTCTTTCCGGAATCCTTCACAGAGCAACAGGAATGACTCCCACGGAATTTGCCAATGAATACCTGTTCGGACCTCTCGGCATTGCCCCGCGGGAGAATTTCCTTGCGGCAAACGCCGGGGAACATGTGCATTTCACAATTGACAGGGCCCCTAAGGGAAAACTCTGGTTCGTTGACCCGCAAGGCATAGGCACTCCGGGATACGGGCTTTGCATGAGCGCCGAGGAGATGTGCCGTATCGGCCTGCTGTGCCTTCAGAAAGGCGTATATGAAGGGAAACGGCTCATCTCGGAACAATGGAGTGAAGAAATGACAACTGGCCGCGCAGTTGAAGGTACAATGTTCCGCGGTATGTCATACGGCTATCTCTGGTGGATTATCCATCCCGAGACCGGTGTTTACGCAGCCATAGGCAACAGCGGTAACGTGATATACGTCAATCCCGAGGCAAACGCCGTAGTGGCGGTGACATCATTCTTCAAGCCTTCTGTTATGGACCGCATTGACTATATTGAAAAAGAATATCTGAAATAACTATGGCATTTGATTTCAAAATACGGTGAGTATTGCGGTTTATAAATACGCCAATATTATGCTTATTTCCATCGGATTACGAGCATTTTTCAGTAATTTTACCATCAGTTGACAGGATTATATCATGACAAAATCAAAAGACCGTTGAATTCTATTATAAAAAAACAACAAGATATGAATGATAATTGGATTGAAATAGTCGAGTCTCTAAAGCCATATTTTGCCACAAATCCCATTGAGGGCAAATATCAACACGAGATTGAGAATTGCCTGAAGATGTTAGGTTGGAAGAAGTCAAATGGAACAATGGAACCGCAACTTACATTACAGATTGGCAACAGCAATTCTATCCGACCAGATATTGTGTTGCAGCATAATGGCGGGAATGAATGTTTACGTCCTGTTTTGCCTATTGAGATTAAGCGGCCCTGCAATGTTCACACAGAAAAGCAGGACGGTCAACTAAAATCTTATATGCGTCAGTTGCGATTAAATGTAGGACTATACATTGGCGAAAGCATACAGTTATTCTATGATAATCCCGATGACCAGGAGCCTCCTGTTTGTGTGCTCTTTGCCAACATTGATACAGAAGACAAGAATGGGGCAATCCTATGCGATTTACTTTATTATTCAGAGTTTAACTCTATCAATTTAGAAACATTCTGTCGCAGGCAATACGATGAGCTGAAAGCTAAACAGGATATTCACCAACGTATGTTGGAATTCTTTAATGGGACTGATTCTATTCCAAACATACTGAAACTTCTAAAGGAGAAATTTATCAATGAAGGTTTTGATGCAGGCATTGTTGAAGAAGAACTGAAAAAAGTCACCATTAACGCACACTATGGCATCCAAGAACAAATTTGCACTAATCCTTTAAGCCTGCCATCAGACCATTCTCTACTTAATGATAGTAAAAAGTTTTCCGACGACAGGAATCCGGACCGCACACAATATTCTTTCGGAAAAGATTATTACGGGAAAGGTCGTTTTGTATTAGAACTTATCAAGCAATTTATTGCAGATCATGATGGTATCAGTTTTTCAGAACTAATAGCCTATTTTCCAGACAATCTCAATAGTAAAACGCTTGGAGTGATAAGGCGTTATGAAGACGTGCGGTTGGCAATGGTAAACAATAACGACTTGAGACGAAGATATTTCTTAAAGCCACAAGACAGGTTGAAACTTAAAGACGGTACAGAAGTCATTGTTACCAGAGAGTGGGGCATGACGAGTCATTTTCCTCGTTTCCTTGAATTTATCAAAAGCAGGGGATACTATCACATATCTTCAAGATAAAGGAAGTGATCATTTCATCATTCTCATAAATATCTTCAACAACATTTATAATCCAAATGAGCGACATACAAGAAAGCAAATACGCCGTCTCAAATCTTGACGAGTATATCCGACAAGGTGAACCTCTGCAACGTGAACGCGGTAAGGCTTGGAAAG
>JAKSIQ010000084.1 GCA_024398755.1 Bacteroidaceae bacterium
GTCATCGAACGTTCGATGACCTGTCCCCAAAATCGTTAGAACACCCATCCTATCTTGCAGGTTGTTATGCTGATGCCTGCGTTCGGGCCTCCAGCTGCCGTGTCAAACAGCTTGTTGAACTGGCCGCAGAAATAGTCTTCAAGGAAAAAGTGTCCGGCTTTGAAACCGAACATGAAGTGTGTGCCGTACTGCATGTCATTTGTTGCCGATGGGATTCCGTCAATGCCAGAATCAAGTAGGTAACGTGCGTGTATGCCTACACCGCAGTAGAATTTTGGTAACTGCGTTTTGGTCTGAAGAATAAGTGTGGCCGGCATCATGATTGCAGACTGCTTGTAAATGAGTACAGAATTGAATATGTCTGCCGGGGCCGGGTATAAACTTTCTGTTGTTTCATAAGCAGCTCCAAGCCTGAAAGCCAGATTTTTCTTGGAATTGTACTGCAGAGCCAGGCCGGCCGTCCATCCTGAGCCGCCCTTTCCGGTGAAGGCTGCATCGCGGAAATCAATTGCAGAACTTGTGAATCCTGCTCCTACAGACATCTCAAAGACCTTGCCCCTGCTGTTGTGGATTGCGGCAATCTTGCCCGATGCCGCATAGTCGGGGTTGGCTGCCATCTGTCCGGTCAGTCTTGCAATAAAGCACGATATACTATCAAGACCCTCATAGTCAATCAGGTCCGCATCGTCCTCTGGTTTGTGGTACGGCGATTTCAAACCGGTGTAGATATGAAGGGTCGGAACATTTTTAGTTGCAAATCCACGCGTGTCGGTGGCTGTCAGGACCGCAGTCTCAAAATTCTCTACCTTCAGGTTCAGACCGCCCGCATTTGATTCTATCAACTCCTTGCCGCCTTCAATCGTGCCTGCTCCAAGTATCTCAAGCTGGCCGTTTTTGGCGTACCAGCCTACCATGTCGATGCTCATCATGCACCTTACTTTGTCAAGCAGACTGTCAACCTGAAGCCTTTCACTCAGATGGTCCGAGCCGTACAGTCCAAGCTCTTCTGCATCGAATGCCGCAATGATAACGCTGCGTTTCAGGCTGGACTGGCTGGTTTTGAGCATGCGTGCAATTTCAATCAGCGCACTTGAACCCGATGCATTGTCATCAGCTCCGTTGCATACCTCTCCTTTCTTGATGCCGATGTGGTCAAAATGTGCACCCACAAGTATGTATTCGTCCTTCAGGATTGGGTCATTTCCTGGAATGACGCCCACCAGATTGGCGTAATCCACCCCACCCTTGCCGAATGGATCTGTGAATCCTTCCTTAAAGAAAGGTTCCATGCCTATTTCCTGCCATTGATCGTAGATATATGCGCGTGCCGCTTCAGCGCCCGTAGTTCCGGCCTTCCTGCCCATAAGGGAGTCACTTGCCAGATAGTACAGATGTTTCTTGAGTCGGCTGCTACGATCAATGTCCTGTGCCTCTGCCATGGTCACTGCCATCAGGCAGAAGAGTAATAAAAGTGCTTTTTTCATTATTATCTCCTTTTCAGATGTCACCGCAAAGTTACAAATTTCTTCTGTGGACAGCTATGTCATCGAACGTTCGATGACCTGTCCCCAAAATCGTTTGACATAATGGACTATTTGCTTTATATTCGCACAGGAAATAACACAAAACAAACACAAATATGAAAAAAACTCTGTTTCTGGCAGCTGTAATGGCGGCTGCAATGGCTTTCACTGCATGTGAGGAGAAGAACTCCGAATCTGAAGGTGGTAATGATTTTGCCAAGAATGCAATTGTGATCGGCGACAAGTCATACTCAATTGACTTTGGGTGTGACACAGTACTCTACAATGATGGCTACTGGGAGATTTTCCTGCAGGAAAGCAAATGGGAGCCAATCGGTTACGGTGGTCCAGGTAGTGGAAACATCAATCTGACCGAGGGCCTGCTGGGCCAGGAGGTTGACCTTCTGAAGACCCAATCCCCAAATGCGGCCGGCGGGGACAGCGAAAGCTGGAACATCCAGTTTGACGACAGCAAGATCATCAGCCTTCAGGGCTATATGTATGACGGTCTGACTGGTGTCATAGACAACACTGTCAAGGTTACTTTCAAGAAGGCAGTAATGACAGCCAAGTACAATGAGAAGGACAACACATTCTCTATTGACATAAATGGTGAATTTACTGACGGAACAAAATTTGCACTGAACAAGGAAATCAAGACTGTCATTGCAAGTTATGCCTTCAACACCCACACAACAGCTTATTGTTCAGATAATGGTGAAGACGACTATGCAAACATGTTCGACGAATTCACAGGATTT
>JAKSIQ010000085.1 GCA_024398755.1 Bacteroidaceae bacterium
TCTTCTGCATCGACGTCGAGATGCGCACGTACACGGCAGTCCGCCGCTGCGTGTCAATTCTGTTGTTTGAAAAATCCATGATGATTTGGGTTTAAATGAATTATTATTTATAACTTTGCAGTTACAGTATTTGAAACTATGCCGATATGGAATATAAGACAATATCTACTAACGACGGAAAGATTCTTGCGAAATTGGAGGAAGACGGACGTGAATGGTTTTCAGCGGGAGACCTGTACGAACTTTATCCGGAAGAAAAACCACAGAACATACGTGTTCAAATCAGCAGGATGGTCGATAAAGGACTTGTGACCAGACTATACAAGGACCTGTATTATGTGGTGCCTCTACATCAGGATGCCGGCAATTATCTTCCGGACTGGCATTTGCTCGCAGAACCTCTGACCAGAGGGTCGTCTTTCTACATAGGGTATTATTCAGCCCTGCAGGTTCACGGGCTGATAACACAGCCGTCACTGAAAGAGCAAATTGTATGGGATTACGGCAAAAGCAGAAGTATTGACATCAAGGGGGTGGAATTCCAGATAATCAGCCACAATAAAAAACATTTTTTCGGACAGAAGAAAATATGGATAGATTCGTTCCACAAAGTTGTTTGTTCAGACCTTGAAAAGACTGTCATTGACTGCCTGTTCAAACCGGAATATGCCGGTAGTATCATCGAGTGTGCCAAGGCAATCTGGATGGCGCGGGAGAAGATTGACTACAGAAAACTTCTGCAATACGCTGTCAGGTTTGACTGCCAGGCCGTGATAAAAAGGCTGGGCTACATTCTGGAATTGCTGGAGATAGGAAACGAAATCATACCTGAACTATATACCCTTCGAACAGCCACAATATCTCCTTTGGATACGGAATCCCCAAACGAAGGGAGGATTTCAACGCGGTGGAGCTTGCGGGTGAACGTTGAAAATGAAACAATATTAAGTGCGATAAACAACTGACAATATGATAAAGCCATCTGAAATTCAAAAGAAAGCAAATGCTGAAAGAGTGCGTGACACCCAGATTGAGAAAGATTACATCCTCACATGGATCCTTACCGGTGTGTCTCGGAATACATTGCTATACAATAGTTTAGCGTTCAAAGGAGGGACTCTGCTCAAAAAGTTTTACTTTGAGGATTACAGGTACTCCGAGGATCTTGATTTTACGCTGACGGATGACACGGTTTCAAACGAGGCTATACAAAACGCTTTCAATGAGGTGTTTGAATTTGTGAGAGAAGAGGCAAACATTCCTCTTGCAATGGAAGATTTCGGCATTCACGAAACAGGGAACATCAATTTCTACATATCATATATCGGTCCGCTCGGAGGAACACGTGCAAACAAAAAAGTGAAAGTGGACATCTCCAGGACGGAGCGCCTCTGCTTTGACTTGGAAGACCGACCCCTGTTCGATTCCTATTCCGACCAGGGAGATTGCAATATAAGGTGTTATTCACTGAAAGAAGCAATGGCAGAAAAGATGCGTTCCCTGTTGTCAAGGACTCAGCCAAGGGACTACTATGACCTTTGGTATCTCTCCGAGATAGAAGGAATGGAAATGGCAGACCTTCGCAATGAATTTGAAATAAAAGCAAGGCATAAAGGGCTGGACCCCGATTCATTGAGTGCAAAGATTGATTCCAAAGTGAACGTATTCAAATCAAGATGGGAGAACTCGATGAAAGACCAGATAGCCGAACTTCCGCCTTTCGAACAGGTCCACCGGGAATTGGGGAAGCACTTCCGCTTGCTGTTCAAATAGGACGCTTCAGTGGCGGGCGGTGTCAAAATAGGCACCCCGCGGAAGTGACAGAATTGCGCTTATAACACACTGTCCATTAGCTCGTTATAATGTTCGCAGTACGTTAAAATCGTTGATACACACGGGTGAATCCGATTTCATTAGGGGCGTTAAAAAGCTTACGTTTAACACAAAAATCGGCAATCAGATGCAGAATCTATATTGCCG
>JAKSIQ010000086.1 GCA_024398755.1 Bacteroidaceae bacterium
GTGTCGCATCGGTCCTCATCACCAAGGCATCATCGCTGGACACCCTGACCGGAACGACTATAGCTCTCTGAGCCGCAGCCGTTTCAGCGGGAAGAATACCGGCAATTGGAAAAAGTTGCGGTATATATCGCTCAAAAGTTACTGAGTGAATACAGCGAAATTACGAACAAACAGACGGCTAATACAGGAATCCAAAAGCCCATAAAGGAATTTTTCTGCCTGTTGCACTGTCAATATCATCAGCGGCAACGTATGCATCGGCTTCGTCTCTTACCTGTGAGAAATCCTTATCCTTGCCACCAACTTCAACCATTATTCTGTCATCAATCTTAAAGTCTCCTTTGGCCATTCCGCCATATTCAAGAACGTGCCCCGATGAAATGAGCTGGTTGCAGAAGAAGCATTCCCTGATGGTGCCAATCTGCGGTTCCACATCGGACAGAACATACATCAGATTAGGATTATCCAACAGTATCTTGTCCGGTTTCTGCAAGTCTGTTATTGCGTCCAGATTCTGGAAAAGACGCACAAGCAGTTTGGACTCTTCCAAATCTTTGAGGTACTTTATTGTTGTTCCTCTTTGAATTGCTATGGACTTGGAAATCTTTGCAATATCCACATCAAAGGGCTGCAGGTGCGATATGATTTTCAACAATGCCTTTATCTTGCGGGTGTTGCCCACTTCCAGGCCCCGAAGCTGGGTCAGTTCCACATTGATGATGTAATCAATAACGTTCTCCACTTGTATGGGATATGTATTTCTGCTTTCAATATAAAAAGGATAATAGCCATGCTTAAGGTAGTCATTGAATGACTCCAAAGGTTTGCAGACACTCTTGACTTTAGAACAGAATGCATTGGGAGCCTTCAGCAGTTCTTGAAGTGATGTGCTTTCAAGTCTGATGTCCCTTTCAAAAAGAAGATATTCCCTGTATGACAAGCCCGGAACCTGATAGGGTACAATTCTTCGTGACAAGTCCGCATCACCATCGTTGAGCTTGAGAAGGGAAGAACCGCTGATTACAATCTTCAGTCCTTTATGGAGATCATAGATTTCCTTGATTTCACGACTCCAGTTTCTGTACTTGTGAATTTCATCAATGTACAGATCGGTGCCTCCACGTTTGACGAACTGGTCGGCAGTTTCCTCGAGCGTGTGGTTGGTAAAATAGCTGGAATCGGCCGAACAGTAGAGCACATGCCTGTTATCGGGAGTAAAATTATTCCTGATGTGCTGAAGCATTATTGTCGATTTGCCGACACCCTTCGGCCCTTTTATGGCTATCAGTCTCGAGTTCCAGTCTATTCGCATAGCCACTTCCCGAACGTAACCCATAGGAACGTTTTCAAGATAACTGTCATGTCTTTCAAATAATTTGTCCATGTCGGCCATTGATTGTTTCTGCAATTATAGTGTTTTTTGCATTGAACAGAAAATATTCAAAAGTGTTTTTTGCATAAAACACAGGCAAGGTACATAGAAAGTATATCGACCGGTATGACGGTTGGATGCCTTTCAGAATTTTACGGTTGCGCCAATCATAGCGTATGGCTTCAGAGCGCGATATCCGGCCCAATACTGGAAAT
>JAKSIQ010000009.1 GCA_024398755.1 Bacteroidaceae bacterium
ATGGTGGTGGAACTGGGGTGTGGGGTGTGAGGGTGGACCGAAAGCAAAAGGAGACTGACCTGATGGCCAGTCTCCTTTTTTGTGGAACGGATGTGATTAGCCGAGCATTGTAAGCAGGATACCTGCTGCAACGGCCGAGCCAATCACACCTGCAACATTCGGACCCATGGCGTGCATGAGCAGGAAGTTGCTGGGGTTCTCCTCCTGACCTACGGTCTGTGATACGCGGGCTGCCATAGGAACGGCTGATACGCCTGCTGAACCGATCAGCGGATTGATCTTTTCCTTTGAGAATACGTTCATGAGCTTTGCCAGCAGAATGCCACCTGCAGTACCCATGCTGAATGCTACAATACCCATTGCGAGAATCATCAGAGTCTTGATGTTCAGGAATGTATCGGCTGTAGCGGTTGCACCTACGGTCAGTCCAAGGAAGATGACCACGATGTTCATCAGCTCGTTCTGCATAGTCTTGCTCAGACGGTCAACTACACCGCATTCCTTGGCAAGGTTACCAAGCATGAGGCAGCCGATCAGAGGAGCTGCATCGGGCAGTATCAGTGATACGATGGCTGTGATGGCAATCGGGAAGATAATCTTCTCGGTCTTGCTGACAGGGCGGAGCTGGCTCATCTTGATGGCGCGTTCCTTCTTGGTAGTCAGGGCACGCATGATAGGCGGCTGGATGACCGGAACAAGAGCCATGTAGGAATAGGCTGCAATGGCTATAGGACCGAGCAGATGCGGGGCCAGTTTTGATGTCAGGAAGATTGATGTAGGACCGTCGGCACCGCCGATGATGCCGATTGAACCGGCTTCTGCGGGTGTGAAGCCCATCCAGTTGGCGCAAAGGAAGGTGATGAAAATACCCAGCTGTGCGGCTGCACCGAGCAGAAGGCTCTTCGGGTTGGCAATCAGAGGACCGAAATCGGTCATGGCACCTACGCCCATGAAGATAAGGCACGGATAAACACCGGCCTTTACACCAATGTACAGAATGTCAAGCAGACCGCCTTCGCGCATTATGGCACCATAACTGTGGTAGGCGGGATTAGTCTCGTCGAGGAACGCAACCCAAAGGTCGTTGTGGAACATGCCGGCCTGCGGCAGGTTCGTAAGTAACATACCGAAGGCAATGGGCAGGAGAAGCAGTGGTTCGTACTGCTTCTTGATGGCCAGATAGAGCAGGAAGAAACTGAGTATAATCATCAGTCCCTGCTGCCAGGTCATGTTCATGAAGCCCATGCTTCCAAAAAATCTGATAATATCTTCCATATTATATTATCTGATTATCCGAGAATCATGAGAACGTCTTCCTGCATTACTGACTGTCCTGCAGTTACGACTATCTTGCTTACCTTACCGTCCTGTTCGGCCTTGATGGCGTTCTCCATCTTCATGCTTTCAAGAGTCAGAAGAGTGTCACCCTTCTTGACGTCCTGGCCTTCAGAAACCATTACCTTGATGACTGAGCCTGGCAGCGGGCTTACAACCTTTACGCCACCGGCCGGAACTTCAGCTTTGGCTGCTGCCTTTGGAGCCGGAGCTGCAGCGGGAGCTGCCTTGGGTGCGGGTGCTGCTGCAGGAGCCGGAGCTGCTGCAACTGCAACTGTCTCAATTTCGAGAAGCTTGTCGTCCTGCATTACGTTCTTGCCCGGCTCAACGAAGACAGCCTTTACGGTACCGTCGGCTTCGGCGCAGACGTTGTTTTCCATCTTCATTGATTCCATGGTCAGAAGGACATCGCCCTTCTTGACAGCCTTACCGGCTGCAACCAGAACCTTCATGATTGAACCTGGCAGCGGTGACTTTACTGTCATCAGGCCTGCAGGCTGGGCTGCTGTAGGAGCGGCTGCGGCAGGACGGCGTACTGCGGCTGCGGCAGGAGCTTCTTCTTTCTCGATTTCGACCTTGTAGGACTTGCCGTCAATTGTGACTTCGGCAAAGTTGTCCTCAAGTTCATTGACGGCGGCAGTGTACTGCTTGCCGTCTATTGTGAATTTGAATTCTTTCATTAAATTTTCAATTTAATAGATTGCAGGCGGCGCCTCAACATAAGAGTGAACTCTTCTGTATTCGGCTTGCACTGCAATTCATTTGTTTAATTATTAACGATGCAGGTTGTTCATACCGTAGAGCTTTGAATTCCATGGGGAATAACGGCGCTCCACATTCTTGATGGTGATCTGAGTGGGCTCTTCATCATGCACGCCGTTGAAATACAGGTGCAGTGCCATTGCAATGGCTGCAACCGGCATCTCATCGGAATCATTCTTCGAAGCCTGTGCTGCCGGAGCCTGAACTGCCGGAGCAGCTTTTGCTGCCGCCTTGGGGGCCTTTGGAGCAGTGATTCTGCTGACAATGGCGCCAAGTCCCTGAAGAATGAAAATGAGCACAATGAGCAGGAGGATAACCATGCCGAATCCGACTCCGGTAACCAGCCATGTCGCTCCATTTACTATTAATGCTGTCATAGCTGTGTCTGTTTAGAGTGGAATGTTGCTGTGCTTCTTGAGCGGGTTGGTCAGACGCTTGGTCTGCAGCTGCTCGAATGCGCGTACAACGCGTGCACGTGTGAAGCGCGGCTCAATTACATCGTCAATATAACCGCGGTTGGCAGCCTGGTAAGGTGAAGCGAACTTGTCCTTGTACTCGGCCTCCTTCTCGGCAATGAACTTCTTCTTCTCTTCCGGATCCTCGATGGCCTTGAGAGCCTTGGCTTCGAGAACTCCTACGGCACCGCTGGCACCCATAACTGCGATTTCAGCGTTAGGCCATGCGTAGCACATGTCACCGCGCAGCTGCTTGCAGCTCATTACGATGTGGCTGCCGCCGTAAGACTTGCGGATTGTGACGGTAACCTTTGGAACGGTAGCTTCGCCGTATGCGAACATGAGCTTTGCACCGTGGTCGATGATACCAGCGTATTCCTGACCTGTACCGCAAAGGAATCCCGGAACGTCAACAAGTGTGAGAATCTGGATGTTGAAAGCGTCGCAGAAACGTACAAAGCGTGCGGCCTTGCGTGATGCGTCGCAGTCAAGAACGCCTGCAAGCCAGCTTGGCTGGTTGGCGATGATACCGGTTGAACGGCCGTTGAAGCGTGCGAAACCGCAGATGATGTTCTTTGCGTAATCCTTCTGGACTTCCATGAAGTCTCCGTTATCTACAATTGAGTAGATGATGTTCTTCATGTCGTACGGTTTGTTAGGATCGGCCGGAACCATGTCGTTCAGGGCATCCTCAAGACGTGCGGGATCATCGGTGCACTCAATCTTCGGAGCCTCTTCCATGTTGTTCTGCGGGATGAAGCTGATGAGACGGCGGATTTCAGCTACTGCCTCTTCTTCGGTGGCTGCTACGAAATGGGTTACGCCCGATTTGGTGGCGTGTACCTTGGCACCGCCAAGCTGCTCGACTGTAACGTCTTCGCCTGTAACGCTCTTTACTACCTTAGGACCGGTAATGAACATGTATGAGTTCTGCTCGGTCATCATGATGAAGTCGGTCAGGGCAGGGCTATAGACTGCACCGCCGGCGCACGGGCCGAAGATTACTGAAATCTGTGGAACGACGCCCGATGCAAGAATGTTGCGCTCGAAAATCTCGGCGTAACCTGCCAGTGCGCATGCGCCTTCCTGAATGCGGGCACCACCTGAATCGTTAAGGCCGATGATAGGTGCGCCGAGCTTCATTGCCATATCCATGACCTTGCAGATTTTCTGGGCCATGGTTTCTGACAGTGAACCGCCTATTACGGTTGCATCCTGTGCGAATACGAATACAAGACGTCCGTCAATTGTACCTGAACCTACTGCAACGCCGTCGCCCAGGAATACTTTCTTTTCCATACCGAAATCGTTGCAACGATGGGTAAGGAACATGTCAATCTCTTCAAATGAACCTTCATCAAGAAGCATGTTGATGCGTTCGCGGGCAGTGAAACTGCCTTTTGCATGATGCTTCTCAATTGCCTTTTCGCCGCCACCGGCAAGAGCCTCGGCGCGCTTTTCTACCAGCTTCTGGAGCTTGCTGTTTTCCATTTTCTATATGCTTATTTTGGTTGTTCGCAAAGTTCTGTAAGTACACCGCAGGTGTTCTTCGGATGCAGGAAACCGATCATCAGGTTCTCTGCGCCCTTTCTTGGCTGTACGTCAATCAGCTTGATGCCGAAAGCTTCGGCTTCCTTGAGAGCTTCAGCAACGTTCTCCACGTTGAATGCAACGTGATGGATGCCGCCTTTGCCGCCGTTCTTTTCGATGAACTTGGCGATGGTTGATTCAGGGCATGTGGGTTCAAGAAGTTCGATCTTGGTCTGGCCGATCTTGAAGAAAGCGGTCTTTACCTTCTGGTCTGCAACTTCTTCAATGCTGTAGCACTTGCTGCCTGAAAGGAATTCGAAGAAAGGCATGGTCTCCTCAAGTGAGGTAACGGCGATGCCGAGATGTTCAATGTGAGTAGGTTTCATAATGTTTGAATTATAATGTTAGTAATATTCATTTCGGTTGGTAACCAGCTTCTGTCCAAAAGGCGCAATATGCCGCTTTGGAATCAAAAACGTGCAAAGGTACTCTTTTCACCTTATAAAAAAAAACGTGCGCACGAATAGTTTTCAACCGATGCGGCATTAAATCAATGCAGCTGCGGAAGTGACATTGAAATATGCAGGTTCAGCTGCCTGCCGGTAAGATAGTTCGGAACGGCGAATTGTGTCCCGACGACATCGGAAATCCAGTAACAGGAATTTACATTGTTGACACCTATCAGATTGAGGCAGTCTGCTCCGAACCAGATGTCACCCAAGAACTGCCGTCTGCCGTAGATATGTGTGAGCATGGAACTGTCAAGCAGCTTGTATGAAAGGCCTATGTCAACGCGCCTGTATGCCGGAGCACGGAACTGCAGATCGTGGCTGTCGGGGGCACTGAAAGGAAGACCGTCGGACAGGGCGCATCGTAGCGACATGTTCCACCTGTCATGACGGGGAAAAGTGTCGGAAAAGTACAGTGACAGGTTGTAGCGTTGGCTGGTGGGCCTTGGCAGCCATCGGCCACCGATATTCTCTTTCGTGTCCATGATGGATAAGGTGAGCCATGACTGGGTGTTTGGTACGAATTCTCCATACAGTTTCATGTCTATGCCTGTGGCGTAACCGTATGATGAGTTCTGGCCGCTGTAAACTATTCTTACATTATCGAGGGTGTACGGAATCAGTCGGTCAAGTTTTTTGTAATAGACTTCGGTAGTGAATTTGAACGGCCGGTCAAAAACGATGAAGTCGTAGTCTCCGCCAATGACCAGTTGTATGGAGCGCTGCGATTTTATGTTGCGGTTCAGGCTGACCACAGCAGAATGGCCTGTCATTACCGTGTCCTTGAATTCCCTGTAGAACGGCGCCTGGTGGTAAACTCCGGCCGAGAGTCGGAATATCAGGTCCTGACATGCAGCCGGCTGGAAGGAAACCAGAATGCGCGGACTGAAGGTTGTCTGCCTGTTCCAGCTCCACCATGAAGTTCTTATACCTGTATTCAACAGGAACTGCCCGATGCCTCCGGTCAGCCGGTATGTGTCCTGAATGAAGGCCGATGCTCTGCCGCTGCTTATGTCCTGGTCCGATCTGACAGCAGAATATATGCTTATCTGTCCCTGGGTGGTGCTTGGTTGTGTGTACCCTGCCGAGTCGCGCATTTCCCATTCCCATGTGTGGTCGTTGACTTTCTCTTGCCTGTATTCCAATCCCCAGTCTATGCGTCCGATGCTGGCCGTACTGTGTCTGGCCTTGAATGAAATTGATTTGATGCTGGTGTTCAGACGGTTTCTGGCGTGCTGCATGAAACTGCCCGTGGCAAGTCTGGCTGAACTTTGTGATTCATCCATCCAGTATTCGCTGAGAATGTCATACGATTCCTTTTCGTTGCTGTCAAAGGCCGATGCGTTCAGTGTGTAAATGCTGTTGCCGCTGGTCTTCCGTACATTGAAAGCCACTGTAGAGTTGCTGTATTCGTCGCTTTCCCAACCTTCGTAATAGACCTTGAACTGATGCGGGTCTTCGGATGTGCCGAAGGCGGTTGTCCTGTCAGACGGCTTGAAACGATAGCTGTTCCTGGCTGCATTGGCTGTCAGCGACAGGTCCCAGCCTTGTCCTGGAGCCCAGCTCATGAAAGTCTGGAAGTCAAGAAAACTGGGGTCGTATTCACCCTTGGTGTCCATGGTGCCCAGCAGTGACGATGTGGTCTTGTACCGTACGCTTCCTGCAACGCTGAACCTGTCGTTTCCGGTGCCGGCATACAGACTGCCGCCCAGCATGCTTGCCGATATGCTGTATTCTGCCTGTTCTGGCCTCCGGTATGTTATGTCAAGGACCGATGACATTCTGTCCTGATATTCCACGCCGAACCCTCCTGTAGAGAATCTTATTGATTCCGTCATGTCGGGATTTATGAAACTCAGGCCTTCCTGCTGCCCGGAATGGACAAGTTGCGGACGGAATATCTCAGTGCCGTTCACATAGACGCTGTTTTCGTCAAAATTGCCTCCGCGTACCGAATACTGGCTGCTCAGTTCGTTGTGGCTGCTTACGCCGGCCTGTGTGGCTATGATTGATTCAACTGCGCCTCCGCTGGCCTGTGGAGCGAATCTCAGTCCGCTTGTGCCGACTTCCTGCATTGCATCGGCCTGCAGATGCGTGGAACTGACATCGACCGAACCCAAAGCGTATTTTGTCGATGCCATTACCATGTCAATCTTCATGCTGTCGCGGTTGGCGGCTGCCTGTTTGTGCTGCGTTTCGTAGCCTATCATGCGGAACACCAGTCTGAGAGTGTCGTCAGGTGCCGAAACGTGAAGACTGTACTGTCCTTTGAGCCCTGTCAGGCATGACTGCATTGTGCGCTCGTCATTTACCGTTGCCAGTTCTACCGGCTGCCCGGTTTCATCGGTCACATTGCCGTAAACGAATACTCTGCGGGCATGCACGGACATGGTATGCATGATGGCACACACCATGACAATGACCCTGAACAGACGTTTCGTACACATGCACATATACCTTAATAACGCGAAAAACTGTGCGAAAGTATGCAAACTGCCTTTTTATTGCTAATTTCGCTGTTGCAAATTTTAAAACAATATGGACAATTTCAGCACACTGATAGCAAACAGGCGCAGCATGCGCAAGTTCACGGAACAGAAACTTGACCAGGAACAGAAGCGTCTCATACTTCGTTCTGCACTTATAGCCCCGTCATCAAAGAATACCCGTTCCTGGGAATTCATTACAGTGGAAGACAGGGATATGCTTCAGAAACTGTCGGTGGCCAGAGAATCCGGCTCAGGGTTTCTGGCGGAATGCGCATGGGCCGTCGTGGTTGTTGCCGACAAGTCAAAAACCGACTGCTGGATTGAAGACTGCTCAATAGCGGCAACTTTCATGCAGCTTCAGGCTCAGGATCTTGGGCTTGGCAGCTGCTGGACACAGATGCGCGGGCGTTCGCTGGCCGATGGAACCCCATCAGACAAAGTGCTGGCCGGACTTCTGGGTATTCCTGAAGGCTTTGAACCTCTATGCATAATAGGGTTCGGATACAAGAACCAGGAGCGCAAGCCTTACGAAGACGAAAAGATAGAGTGGGCTAAGATTCATTCTGAAAAGTTCTGACAATTTATATTGCTGCGACAATGAGGATAGTGCTGGTTGGTGCCGGAAATGTGGCCTGCTCTATGGGACCTGCCCTTGTCGGGGCCGGTTATACCGTTGCGGCTGTCTGCAGTCGTGGCGGCAGTTCGGCCACAGTTCTTGCCGCATCGCTTGAAAAGGCCGGCAGATCAGGACGCAAGATATTGTCAGTGCATGGCATAGACCAGTTGGCATCGGTTGCAGACGCATCGTCAGAGACGGTTTGCGTGGCCATGCTCAAGGATGATGTCCTACAAAGTCAGGCGGCCGGCATTGTGGCTGCACTCGGACCGGACACTCTGTATCTGCACACCGCCGGAAGTGTATCGGCCAATGTCTGGAAGAATGCCGGAGCCGTCCGTTACGGAGTGATTTACCCTATGACAAGCTTTACAGCATCGGCCCCGGTGTCCATGCGTGAAGTTCCTTTGTTCGTAGAAGCATCGGATGGGAAAAGTTTTGACACTGCAATGCACATTGCCAATGACATTTCGGACAATGTCAGCCAACTGGACTCAAACGGCCGTCTGTATCTGCATCTGGCGGCTGTCTTTGCCAACAACTTTCCATGCCACATGATGGAGATAAGCCGCAGAATACTTGAACGTCAGGGTGTAAGCTTCAAAGTCATGCTTCCGCTCATAAGGGGCGCGGTTGAAAAGCTTGAAAAACTGACACCGCAGGAATCGCAGACAGGACCGGCCGTAAGGGGCGATGCCGGAGTGGTGAACCACCATCTGGCAATGTTGGCCGATGACCCCGAATGGCAGACTCTTTACAGACTCATATCGAAAGACATAAACCCAAATATCAGGATTGATGATTGATTTTGACCTGAACAGCATACGTGCGCTTGTATTTGACATTGACGGTGTTTTGAGCACCGATGTGATGGACCTTTCAGAAACCGGAGACCCTGTCCGTACCGTTAATGTGAAGGACGGATATTCGCTTCAGCTTGCTGTGAAGAAAGGCTTGAAGGTGGGAATAATTACCGGTGCCAGAGTGCAGTCTCTGAGAAAGCGCTTCCTTGCGCTTGGCATTCCCGATCAGGACATTTACATAGCATCGAAGGTCAAGATAAAGGACTGGAACGATTTTCTTGAAAGAAACGGTCTTGATGCCTCGCAGGTTCTGTACATGGGCGACGACATTCCTGACTACGAGATAATGAAGGAATGCGGTCTGCCGTGCTGTCCGGCCGATGCCTGTCCCGAGATTCAGTCGCTTGCCAGATATATTTCGCCCCGTGACGGCGGCCGTGGCTGTGTACGCGATGTGGTTGAGCAGGTCATGAAGGTGCAGGGCCTGTGGTTGTCCGATTCACATGCCTTCGGATGGTGATTTTCCGCTTTCAGCATGATTGAAGACTTTTCCAAATACAGAATAGTACTCGCTTCGAATTCGCCTCGGCGCAGGGAACTGCTTGCAGGTCTTGGCGTGGAATTCTCGACAAGAGTGATTGACGGCATTGACGAGTCATGGCCGGAAGGTCTGAAAGGCCAGGATATACCGCTTCACATATCGCAGAACAAATCAAAGGCGTACATCAGCACACTTGCGCCCGATGAACTTGTCATAACTGCCGATACTGTTGTCATGGCCGATGACCGTGTGCTCGGCAAACCGCATTCGCCGGCCCAGGCCAGAGAAATGCTTCACATCTTGAGCGGCCGCAGCCATGAAGTCATAACTGGTGTCACTCTTGCCACACGTGAGCGCAGCCGCAGCTTTGCCGTGACCACAAAAGTCTGTTTTGACAGTATGACAGACAATGAGATAGACTGGTACATAGAACATTATTCTCCATTTGACAAGGCCGGGGCATACGGAATCCAGGAATGGATAGGGTATATAGGTGTCACATCAATTGAAGGTTCATATTTCAATGTTGTCGGTCTTCCGGTACAGAGACTGTATAGGGAAATGATTGATTTCTGTCGCTGACAGGTCTTTAAAGCGACGTGATTGCCCAACTTTTTCCAATAATAATATCCTGCGGGTTATTTTTTTTCTAACTTTACGGCAATCTATCATTGAGTTCGGAGGATATTATGCAGACAGGAGTCACATTATACAAATGCAATCTTGCTGACAAGACAGCCCAGATTCTCAAGAATGACGGTACTTGGTGGCCTGATACCAATGTGAATACAGCCGGTTATTCTGACATACTTATTGCGTGGCTCAACTTTGTTCATCCCGATGACAAGAATACTGTGACTGAAAAACTGTCGCAGGAATATGTGAGCAGTGCATTGCAGGCATCTGACAGCTACGAATTCCAGTTCCGTGCAATCAGAAGCGTGAAAATCAGCACGTTCCGCTGTTCTGTCTCACGTTGTAATGTCCCTGACTGCTTCTTCCTGGAAATTGAAAACATTACAGACAGGCTGGCCGAACAGGAGGAGAATGAAAAAAGGTCGCAAGAGGCCAACAAACTGATTGAACGTCTTGCAAAATCGTATAAGATACTGCATCTTGTAAACCTGACCGATGACACTTACACCACGGTAAAAATGGATGAAGGTACCATCGGCAAGGGTCTGGAACTGGCCAGCTTCACGCAGGCGACATCGTTCTTCGTCAACCAGGTCGTGTTTGAACCTGACCGCAGATTCATCAGACATGAACTTGAATTTGACACCATACGCCACAGAATAGTCAGTGAACCGTCGTACGTTGTGGAATTCCGCACGTTGCTTGACGGCATCACATTCTGGAACAGGATGGCGGTTTCACAGATCAGTGATGAAACGGTCATTATAGGATTCGCAGAGAAGGACATGGAAATAATGAGCTCTCGTCTTCAGAAGAAAATGTACGATGAGTATTTCGCCATGTTCATGGTCGATGCCGATACATCGCTTGTCAAAGTGATTAAGGATTCTTCTGTTTCACCTGTCGGCAAACCAGGCCAGACCGTAGATTATAGAACGATAATGCTTGATTTTGCCAAAAGGAAAGAAGGCGAAGTCAAGGATTTCTACATAATGTTGAGTGACATTGACCATGTGAAGAAGGTTCTGACGGTCGAAGACAAGCGGTCCTTTTCCTACAAGTCAGCAGAGTTTGAAAACGGAGAACAATGGGTTACGGTCTCATCGTACGTCCTGTCAAGGCATGAAGATGGCACACCAGCCTTGTTCTCGTTAGGTCTAAGCATTGTGGATGCTCTTGGGCGTGACAGACTGGAACTGCAGGGAAAGCTTGAAAAGGCCCTTACAATGAGCCAGACGGCCAACAGCCAGCTTTCAAAACAGAAGAATCTGTTGGACTTCTTCCTGCAGACATACGATTCCGCCTATTATGTCGATATGATTGATGATACCATGGAGGTACTCCACATGGATCATATCTTTTCAGAATTCTTCAAACTTGACGGTAACCGCAATGATATGATGAATTTCATTGCCAACCATGTTCATCCTGATGACAGGGAGTTCATTTACAAGATTGTTGACAAGGAATACGTTTCTCATCGTATCAGAAAAGAAGGTCATTTCACATTCCAGATAAGGGAAGTTCACGGGGGAATGAAGAGAACATTCCGTGGACATGTCATCAAGGGAACAGACGAATATCATGTTCTGGTGGCATTCACTGATGTCAGTGAGGAACTCAGACGCGAAAAGCAACAGCAGGAGCAGCTGCAGCAGGCTCTGTCAATGGCTCAGAGCGCGAACCGTGCCAAAACCACGTTCCTGAACAATATGAGCCATGACATACGTACTCCGATGAATGCCATTATCGGTTACACCGGACTTGCCATGTCGCACATTGACAACATTGATCAGGTCAAAGAATACCTGGGGAAGATAAACCGTTCGTCCAAGCATCTGTTGTCGCTGATCAATGATGTTCTTGATATGAGCCGCATCGAATCCGGTAAGGTAAATATCGAAGTCAATCCTGAGAATCTTTCAGACATTATCCATTACCTTGGTGATGTCATGCAGCAGGGCGCTCAGTCCAAACAGTTGGATTTCCATGTCAAAGCCATTGATGTCAGACATGAAAACGTTGTCTGTGACAAGCTCAGACTGAACCAGGTCCTGCTGAATCTGTTGTCGAATTCAGTCAAATATACTCCGAAAGGTGGTTCCGTCACATTGAGCGTTTGGGAAAAACCGAGCAAGAAGGTTGGTTATGCCGCTTATGAATTCACCATTCGTGATACAGGTATTGGAATGAGCCGCGACTTCCTCCGGGTTGTTTTCGATCCGTTCACCCGTGACAAATCATCGACTGTTTCCGGTATCCAGGGTACCGGTCTCGGTATGGCCATTACCAAGAATCTGGTTGATCTGATGGATGGCAGAATAAGACTTTCCAGTGAATTGGGAAAGGGTACCGAGGCAACCGTGACATTTGACTTCAAACTCCAGTCTGACCATTCTGTCAAGACTGAAATTTCCGAGTTGAAGGGCTTGCACGTACTTGTGGTCAATAACGACTCCCTTAACTATAAGGCCATATCGAACATGATTGCCAATATGGGCATGACCAGCGAATGGAGCGTTACCGGGACAGATACCATGGATAAGGTCGGCAAAGCCCAACGTGAAGGCAGACCGTTCGGAGCCTTTATAATTGACCGTCTGTTGTCCGATACCGAAGGCGTTGAACTGACACGTCAGATAAGAAGCGTTACAGAACAGTCCAATCCGATAGTCATTCTCACAGCGTACGACTGGCAGGATATTGAATCCGATGCCATGGATGCCGGTGTCAATGGGTTTGTAGCAAAGCCGGTGTTCCAGTCTGATCTTGTGAGCACATTCAATAATTTCCTTAGTAAGAAAACCGGCTCGTCTGATGACGAAGCTGAATCATTCAATGTTGAGGGCAGTAGAATTCTTCTGGTTGAAGACAATGAACTTAACCGCGAAATAGCTACGGCAATACTTGAGGAATACGGATGCATCATCACAACTGCCGAAGACGGTGACATAGCGGTGGAAAAGATGAAGGAGGCCAAGGCAGGTGACTGGGATATAGTTCTCATGGATATCCAGATGCCCAGACTCAACGGCTATGACGCGACACGCCAGATACGTGCGCTCGGCACGGAAATTTCAAAGATTCCAATTGTCGCCATGACGGCGAACGCATTTGAAGAGGACCGCAGAAAGGCTATTGAGGCAGGAATGAATGAACATTTCGCCAAGCCTATCGATGTGGAGAAACTCAAGATAATGCTCTCGAAATTCCTTTCCTGACAAGGATTTGTGTAATGCTACGGTCTGATCTGGCCGTTGCCGTCAATGAGCCACTTGTAGGTGTTCATTTCCTGCAGACCCATAGGGCCGCGAGCACCAAGTTTCTGTGTGCTTATGCCTATTTCGGCTCCGAGACCGAACTGTGCTCCGTCGGTGAAACTGGTAGGGGCGTTCACATAGACGCAGGCAGCATCGACCCTCTGCTGGAAACGTATGGCTGTCTGCTGGTTGGCGGAGACAATGCTTTCGCTGTGTCCTGAGCCGTATCTGCCTATATGTTCAAGCGCTTCATCAAGGCTGTCCACTGTTCGTATTGCCATGCGGTAATCCATGAACTCGGTTCCGAAAGTGTCCGATGTGGCGTGCTTGAGCATTGTGTATTTGCCATCAAGAGCCTGGTATGCGCGCTCGTCGGCCAGGATTTCAACATTCTTTGTTGCCAGCGGTTCGCAAAGAGATGCAAGGTCGGACAGTCTGGAACTGTGAATTATCAGGCAGTCCAGAGCGTTGCATACGCTGACGCGACGTGTCTTGGCATTCATGACTATACGTCTGCCAAGCTCAAGGTCTCCTTCCTTGTCAAAGTATGTGTTCACGACACCTGCACCGGTTTCAATGCATGGAACCTTGGCGTTGTCGCGTACAAAATCAATCAGACGGCGTGAACCGCGCGGAATTACCATATCAACATATCCGGTGGCATTCAGCAGTTCCGCTGCAGCTTCGTGCGTTGCAGGGAGCAGAGTGACCGTGTCGGGGTTCATGTTATGGTCGGCCAGCACTTTTTTGATAAGTGCGATGCTTGCCTCGTTTGTGTCCTGAGCGTCTTTGCCTCCTTTCAGAATGCAACCGTTGCCGCTTTTTACGCAAATTGAAAATACGTCGAAAGTCACATTCGGGCGGGCTTCGTAGATTACGCCTACAAGGCCGTAGGGAACGCTTACCTTTCTGAGTCTCAGTCCGTTTGGCAGAACGCGGTCTTCGAGAACGCGGTCAAGAGGGCAGGGCAGCTGGCTTACGGCAAGCATATCGGCCGATATTGCCTGCAGACGGCTTTCTGTAAGCTGAAGCCTGTCGTACAGGGGGTTCGACTGATCCATGCGTGCAAGGTCTTTGGCGTTGGCCTCAAGAATTGTCGCCGTGTTAGCTTTGATTGCTTCTGACAAATCCTGCAGCAGTGTGCTGCGCGTTCTGTCATCGAGCGCTGCAAGTTCGTATGCCGCGCGTTTGGCATTTGAAAAAACGGTCTGCATATTATACCGGATCTGATGTTTATTCTATGAACAGTGAATCGTAGTGGATTATGGGACGCATGTCATGCTTGCCCATGTTTGAAACGGCTTCGGCACTGCTGTACGAACTGACGCCTACTGCAATGCGTTTTCCGTTCGGGTCAAGAACGGCAATTATGTCGCCTTCTTCAAAATCCCCTTCAACGGCAGTCACACCTACAAGAAGAAGACTTGCTGCATTTTTGCCTTTCAGGACCTTGACAGCATTGCCGTCAATCCTGACTTCGCCTTTTGCAAATCCCTGACTGTTGGCTATCCACTTGCGGAAACTTGAAGTTCCTGATTCAGCAGGAACGAAAACGGTATGAGGAACATTTTTCCCGTCTTTGAGAATAAGGTCGGTCAGAATGTTCTCACGTTTGCCGTTGGCTATGGTGACACGGACGCCTTCTCCTGCAACTTTGCGGGCTATGCTGTACTTGGTCTGCATGCCTCCACGTCCGAAGCCGCTTTTTACGGTGCCGATGTAGCATGAAATGTCATCGCCGGGTTTTATTTCCGGGATGACGCTTGTATCAGGGTCATTGGGATTCCCGTTGTATATTCCGTCAACGTTTGAAAGTATTACAAGCTGCTGGGCATCCATCATGGTTGCCACCAGTCCGGACAGCTCGTCATTGTCGGTGAACATGAGTTCAGTCACGCTGATGGTGTCATTTTCGTTCACAATCGGAATGACTCCGCAGGAAAGCATGACTTCCATGCAACTGCGCTGGTTCAGATATTCACGCCGTGTTGAGAAACTCTCCTTCATGGTGAGCACCTGCCCGGTTATTATGCCCTTTTCAGAGAACATGTCCTGATACATGCCCATCAGTCTGGCCTGACCGACAGCCGAATACAGCTGACGCTGCTCAACGCTGTCAAGTTTGGCCTTGATTTTGAGCATGCTTCGCCCGCAAGCCACGGCTCCGCTCGATACGAGTATTACCTGATATCCCTTCTGTCTCAATGTGACCACCTGGCCTACAAGTGACAGCATTATGTCTTTGTCAATGCTTTTGTCAGGTCCTGTAAGAACGTTGCTTCCTATTTTAACGACTATGCGCTTCACGGTTTCCTTTTAGTGGTGTGATTACTTTCCGGCTCTTATTCCGCTCTGGACTGCTGCTGTGAAGCCTGCGGCTTCCATGGCATTGAGTCCTCTGATGGTGAAACCTCCAGGTGTGGTCACCTTGTCAATTTCAGTTTCCGGATTGCTGCCGTTCTCCATGATGAGCGATGCTGCTCCAAGTACGGTCTGACATACAATCTGTACTGCCTGATTGGGGTAGAAGCCAAGTTCCACACCGCCTTCGGCTGCTGCACGTATGTAACGCATGGCAAACGCTATGCCGCATGACGATAGCGCCATGCCCGATGCAAGGTTCTTTTCGTTGACAATGAGGCTTGTGCCAGTGCCTTCAAAAAGTCCTGTAGCCTTGTCTGTGTCAGCCTGAGTTGCCACAACCGGGCAGATGAATGTCATGCCTTGGCACAGTTCTATGGCTATGTTGGGAATTGTAAGGAACAGGGCCCCGCATTTGAGTCCGCCCTTGCCGTCGTCAAGCCATGACTTCAGGCTGTCTCCGGTTATGCCGGCGGCGAACGAAATCAGAATCTGACCGGGTTCAAGCGAGTCTCTGAATCCTGCAACGACCTGTTCTGCAAGGAAAGGCTTGACAGCCAGGATGACTATATCGGCCTCTTTGACAGCCTGGGCGTTGTTGTCAGAAGTGTTGTAACCTGCGGCTGCGAATCTGGAAAGGACTTCCTGATTCAGGTCAGCCACTGTAATGTCCGATGCGGTCAGACGACCTGCACGTACAAGGCCACGGGCGGTTGCTCCACCCATGTTGCCTGCTCCAATTATTGTCAGTTTCATAATGCAAAAGTATTAAGTATTTCGGTTATCTTTGCAACAAAGGTTACATTATTTAATGAAGAGGTTTTTCAAAGTAGCGGATTTTTGTTTTTCCGTTTCCGGCGCTTCTGATACGCTATGGGGACTTGCCGGCAATTATGCTCCGTTTGCAGTGCGGAATCCGGATACTGATATTCTGTTCTCATTGGAAATTGGAGGAAATCTGCCAGAAGGCGACAAACTGCCATACCATAAGGACAATCCTGACGAACCTGGTGCTGCGGTTGTTGACATATACGAACAGGCTGGCGGACTGCTGGTTGAATTAAAACCTTTCAGCACGAGTACACAGACATATCACATGTGGATATCATCTGACTTCAGGACCGCTGTTCTGAAGGAATGGAATATGCAGGAAGGAGGGCGCTTCCCGCTTGACAATGCCGCTATGATACTGTTTGCAATGGCATCGGCCACAAGGAATACGCTTGCCATGCACGCATCGGTCACGGTATGCGAAGGACTGGGCTTTCTGTTCCTTGGCAAAAGCGGTACTGGGAAAAGCACCCACAGCCGTCTGTGGCTTGAAAACATTGGCGGATGCAGCCTTCTGAACGATGACAATCCGGTGGTGCGCTTCAAGGATGACAGGCTTTACGTATATGGAACTCCATGGAGCGGCAAAACGCCGTGCTACAAGAATGAGAGCGCTCCGGTAGGGGCGTTTGTCCAGTTGGCACAGGCTCCTGAGAACCATATCCGCAAAATGTCGGTTCTGGAATCGCTGTCATCATTGTACACATCGAGTTCCGGCCTTAGAAAGAACCAGGAAGTGTTTGACGGACTGGACAATACCTGTGCCGGCATTCTTGAAGCCGTGCCGTTCTGGCATCTTGACTGCCTGCCTGATGCGGCTGCCGCACATTTGTGTCATGACAGTATTTTACAGAAAAAGCCATGATTCTGACCGTTCCGAATGAGATTCTGCTGCCTCAGGTAATTGAAATGCTTGCCGATGGTAGTGAAGTCGTACTGCCAGTCAAAGGGTGGAGCATGAATCCGTTCATTGACGGCGACAGGGACAGCGTGCTGCTGGCCAGGGCCGAAGAATATCATACGGGCGATGTGGTGCTTGCACTCGTACGCGAAACCGGCTGCTATGTGTTGCACAGAATCATTGACATGAAAGCTGACGGCAGCGTGACGTTGATGGGCGACGGCAACATTTGTGGTGTTGAACACTGTCATGTCAGCAATATTGGCGGGCGTGCCGTCAGTGTGATAAAACCTTCAGGAAAGAACCGCAGCCTGACAGACCGTCGTGCCATGCGCAGGGCCGGAATATGGAAAAGACTTCTGCCTGTGCGCCGTTGGCTGCTTGCTTTTTACAGACATATTATTCTTAAACTGAAATGAAACTTAAAAAAGGATTCAAACCGAGAACCATTTGCGGTGAGTTCATACTGACTCCCGATTCCGGCCGTAGGGCTGATTTCAGCAATATGATATCCATGAACCCAACCGCACGTTTCCTGTGGGAATCACTGCAGGACAGGGATTTTGAACTGGATGACATGGTCGGGCTGCTGCTGGGCCAATATGATGTTGAAGATGCTCTTGCCCGCAAGGATTGCACCGCTCTCATTGAAGAATGGACAAAGGCCGGACTGGTAGAATGAACTGAACACTTTTCAACAACCGTCATGAAAACAATATGAGAAAAAGACATTTTCTTTTTGGCGCATTTGCTTTGGCTTGCGCGGAAATGTGGGCACAGAACCCAATAGTAAGTACTGTGTTCACCCCCGATCCTGCACCATTCGTTTACGGTGACAAGGTGTATCTGTTTGCCGACCATGACGAGGACGGCCCGAACCGTGATTTCAATATGAAGGACTGGCTCCTGTTTTCTACCGACGATATGGTCAACTGGACATATCTGGGCACTCAGGTTACAACCGCTACCTTCAAGTGGGCCCGTCAGGGCCAGAGGGCGTGGGCTTCGCAGGGTGTTGAGCGCAACGGCAAGTGGTACTGGTACGTGTGCTGTAACATTGCCGGAGGCGGTGACGCTCTTGCTGTAGCAGTGGCCGACAGTCCTACCGGACCGTGGACCGATGCCATTGGTGGCCCTCTGGCTGAAGGCTTCGGATTCATTGACCCGTCTGTCTTCATTGATGATGACGGCAAGGCATATCTGTTCTGGGGCAACAAGGGGCTGTGGTACGGACAGCTGAACGATGACATGATATCGTTTGCCAATGGCTATCAGGAGGTTCCAGGTTACCATGATCCTGCTTGTTTCGGTGAATTGCAGTCCAAAATGAACTGGGCAAAAGGACATAACGAAATGATGACCCAGTACGAGGAAGGACCCTGGATAACCAAACACGATGGCACTTATTACCTGACTTATCCGGCAGGAGGAGTTCCTGAATACATGGGCTATTCAACGGCACCCACAATAAACGGTCCTTGGACATTCCGCGGGCGCATTATGGATGAAGCCGAAAACAGTTTCACCATTCACGGCGGTCAGATTGACTTCAAGGGACGCAGCTTCATGTTCTACCACAACGGCGGTCTGCCGGGTGGCGGCGGCTACAACCGTTCGGCCTGCGTCGAGGAATTCAAGTACAATGAAGACGGTTCCATTCCGTTTATTCCATTTTCTAAAGAAGGCGTGAAGACTCCAATCAGGAATCTTGACCCATATTCAAGGGTGGAAGGTGAAACACAGGCTCAGTCTTCCGGTCTGAAGGTTGACCGTCGTGCGGGTACGGACCATTTTGTGACTGACATTGATGACGGTGACTGGATTCGTGTACGCTCGGTCGATTTCAAGGACTGCGGACAGAAATGTGTGGTTGTGGTTGTCGGTGCCCAGAAAGGTAAGGGAACCATTGAATTCCACGTTGACAATATGGATGGCGCACCGTTCTGTACCGTTCCTGTCAATACCGACAATGCAGGATTCCCTACGGCAGCTTTCACATATCAGATAAATTCAGACATAAAGGGTGTTCATGACCTGTATCTGGTATTCCGCTGCGAAACTCCAAAACCGTTCGAACTTGACTGGTGGAAGTTCGGTGACCATGCCAACATGCCGCTCATCCAGACAAGTTTCACAGCCGATCCGGCTCCGGTGGTCATTAACGGCAAGGTGTACCTGTACACCACTCATGACGAAGACGGCGCCCGCGGTTTTGAAATGTATGACTGGCTGCTCTACACCAGCGACGATATGGTCAACTGGACCGATCATGGCGCAGTGGCATCGCTTGACAACTTCAAGTACTATGACGGCAAGAACGGCGCATGGGCCGAGCAGGTTGTTGAAGCCAACGGCTCATACTATATGTACTGTCCCATTCATGGTCACGGCATAGGCGTACTTGAATCATATTCGCCCATGGGCCCGTGGAGAGACCCGCTCGGCGAGCCTCTGGTATGGCAGAAGGAGAATTGGGACGACATTGATCCGACTGTCCTGGTCGATGATGACGGTCAGGCCTACATGTACTGGGGCAACCCGAACCTTTACAGCGTCAAGTTGGGTAAGGACATGGTTTCACTTGCCGGTCCGATTGTGAAACATCCAAAGATACAGGATTATCAGGAAGGCCCGTGGATATGGAAACATGACGGACACTACTATCTGGCGTTCGCATCGACCTGCTGTCCTGAAGGCATAGGCTATGCCATGAGTGACAGTCCTGAAGGTCCGTGGGAGTACAAGGGACACATAATGGACCATACCGTACGCACACGCGGCAATCATCCTGGCATTATTGAATACAATGGCAAGAGCTATGTGTTCGGCTTGAACTATGATATTATGCATCTGAAGACCTTTGCCCATGCCGAACAGCGTTCGGTATCGGCCGCCGAACTGCACTACAACGAAGACGGTACCATACAGGAAGTCCCATACTTCATTGATGCGCAGTTGGAACAGATAAAGCCGTTCAACCCATATGCCAAAGTGCAGGCCGAGACCATGGCCTGGGGGTACGGACTCAAGACAAAGCGTACCAACTTTGAAGATAACGGACAGGTAGACTACGACTTTACTGACATGTACGTGACCAATGTCGATCCGGATGAATACATCATGCTGCGCGGCGTTGACTTTGGCAGAAAGGGCGCACGCAAACTTGAAATGTCAATCGGTTCGGATGCCATGGGATGCGTCGAGGTTCATCTGGACAGTATTGACGGTCCTCTTGCAGGCTACATACCTGTAACGCCGACAGGCGGTGAACTTGATTTCAGCACGTTCACCACAAAACTGAAACCGAAGGTGCGCGGCATACATGACCTTTACTTCAGATTTACCGGTTCAGGTCACAATCTGTTCGCCATTGACTGGTGGCGCTGCAAGTGAGCAACGGAAAGCCGTTATTCGAACTTCTTGCGGTTCATCTTCATAGCGCGGAAAAGTATCTTTGGAAGAGCTTTTTCGCGCTTTCTGTTTACAAGGCTTATGTACCAGCCCAGACGTTTTGCAACAGCTATGCGGTATGTCTCGACGAATTCAATCAGACTGCCGTCCTGGTCTTCAATGTATGTGAAGCGGCCCGATGCGTCGCCCATGTTGAACTGTTTGCCGTCGGGACAGCTGTCAACTGTAAACGCATGGCCATGCTGTTTGCAGTACTCGCCAAGAGCGTCCATGTTGGTGACATCGAAGCAAATCTGGATGAATCCGGGATCGCCCCAGTAACGTCCTTCGAATATCTTGCGTGGCTCGCGGTCATTTACCTTGACAAGTTCAATGTAACCTGTAGGGAGCAATGGTGAAAAGGCTCCTACAGCCTTGTCGGAACGGCACAGCAGGGTACGGTTGAAATCGCCGTCACCACCGGCCATCCACTTGAGATCTTCAAAATGACCGTTCCCGTTGAAGAGAACCTTGTCGTAGCCAAGTATGCCGGAATAGACTTCAAGAGCCTTTTCCATATTGCTGACACCTATCATACAACCTATTACGCCACCGAATACCTTACCTTCGTCAATCAGAACGTAGTCGTCTTGAACTGCCTGGAACCAGTTACCCTGAGGGTCTTCAATATAGAACGTGCGGCTTCCGTCAGGTGTTGCCACAACCGGACTGACCTTGTTCCAAAGGGACGATGCGTATTCGTATGCGCTGTCAATGTTGCGGCATTTTATTTTTGTGCAGAAAACGCCCAGATCGCCAACCTGAATCTGGAAACCGGCAGGCTGGGGCTTGCGTTCGGAATACTGCCATATTTCAAGACCGCCACCCCCTTGAAGGTTTACTGCTATGGCTGCATGGCGTTTCTGCGGCTTGTTACCCGTATATGGTAGCATGCGCTCTGCTACGGTATCATCTTCAAGAATGCAGATGTCAACTCCGAATATTTTGGAAAACCATTTCCATGAATCGTTTACTGATGTGGTACCGACACCTACCTGCTGTATGCCGGTAATGAAGAATTTTTCAGGTCTCATAGTGTATTTTTCAGTTTCAGCCTGCAATATTAGTAAATATTTTGCCGCTCTTTCACATAATGGCTTATTTTTGCATCAAATAGCATCTTTATATGAATACTCCTCTGACATTTTTGTTTGCCGGCCTTGGTACAGGTGAGATTATAGTAATCGTACTTGTCATTCTGCTCCTTTTCGGTGCAAAGCGCATACCTGACCTTATGAAGAGCATGGGTAAGGGAGTGAAAAGTTTCAAAGAGGGCATGAAGGATGTGGAAAACGAACTGAAGTCCGATGACTCGGCTTCGGACAAGAAAGACTGATTTTCCACATGGCCGTCCCCGATGACAAGCCAATGACATTCTGGGACCATCTTGATGCACTGCGTGATGTGATTATCCGCATACTTGCAGTGGCTCTGGTGGCCTTCATAACCGCATTCTGTTTCAAGGAACCGCTCTTCCGGCTTATACTTGCCCCAAGTCACAGCGATTTTGTGTTCTACCGCTGGATTGCGGTCATTTCGGAATGGTTAGGATTCAATGCTTCCGGTCTGCAGGAATTTCATGTTGAACTGTTCAGTACGGTTCTTACCGCACAGTTCATGATTCACATGAAGATGGCGTTCTATGTTGGTCTGGTAATTGTTCTGCCGTATATTCTCTATATGCTTTACGGCTTCGTGGCTCCGGCCTTGCACACCAATGAACGTGAGAGTTCAACCAAAGTGCTTGTGTGGTCATACTTGCTTTTCATGATGGGTGTTGCCATAGATTATTTTATAGTTTTTCCTCTTGCCTTCCGCTTTCTCGGCACTTATCAGGTCAGTGCCGATGTTCCCAATGTCATTACTCTTGAATCATACACCGATACGCTGATAACACTCAGCCTGATGATGGGCATTCTGTTCGAACTGCCTGTACTGTCCTGGTTCCTGGCCCGCCTTGGTGTGATTGATGCAATGTTCATGAAGAAGTACCGCAGACATGCTGTTGTGGCTATTCTCATTGTTGCTGCAGTCATTACTCCTACAACCGATGTGTTTACGCTGATGGTTGTGTCATTGCCTATCTATCTTCTCTATGAACTCAGCATCGGCATAGTCCGCCGCATAAACAACTGACGGCGGGCCCTGGTTCGCAATATAAATGAAAATGCCGGCTGATTATTGGCTCAGCCGGCATTTCCTTTATTCCAGGTGCTTTTATCAGGCCTTTTCAACCCATGCAAGAGCATCGCCCTTTGAGGCAATCACTCCATGATTCACATCGACAGATACCAGACGGCAGTCTTCGTTAGCGATGATGTTCTCAATGAAACCGCCGTTCATAGTCTGGATGGCACACATCCAGTCGCCTTTCTTGAATACCTTGCCGTAGGTGGGTATGTATGAGTGGTCAACATAGTCCAGATCCCAGATTACACGACCTGTAACAGGTGCTTCGATGGGTTCTGAATCCGGGTGCAGGATGGCGCGCTTGTCGGCTGCGGTGAAGTGCTTGACAGGAGCACCTGCTGTGCCGGCCTGAGCTTTTTCCATACGCTCCATGAGGTCCTTGTTGAACTGATCCTTGGCCTGACCTGACTTGTACTCGCGGTACTGCTTTTCGTGCATTGCGAATTCGAACAGTTCCTCGTCGTCCTGACCGCGGTCCCATCCGTTTTCTGCCATTTCCTTTTCAAAGCGCGGCAGTTCGTTCGGGTAGAGAACCTGAGGATCGTCGGTATAGAATTCCTTGCCCTGTTCCTTGGCAAGTTCAATGATTTCAGGTGCAAGCTGACCAGGCAGTTTTCCTGACTTTCCGAGAACCATACCCCACATGGCAGGATCCATGCGTGTGAAAGGTTTCTCGTCCATTGACTTTGAATACAGGTTCATCAGAGCCGCATTCTTGACATACTGGCTGAACGGAGTAACCAGACACGGCGTGCCGAGCATAGGCCATATGCGCTGAACTTCGTCGAAAAGTTCTACAAGCAGTTCGTCTTCTGAAAGTTCCTTTTCACCCTTCTTCTTGAGGTTGGTGTTGATGGCGGCGTGCATGCCCTTGAGATCGGCCATGAGCGAACCCATCATGCCTCCGGGAAGACCGCAGCCTACCAGCAGTGAACTCATGAGCGAGTTCTTCGGGTCAATCCAGTAGCCCAGGAAGTCATCCATGAAGCTCTGTGTAAGGCTGCGTGCCTCCATGTATGCGTTCATGTTGATGTCCTTTACAAGGAATCCGGCATCCTTGAGCATTGACTGTATGGTGATTACGTCCGGATGAACCTTGCCCCATGACAGAGGCTCCATGGCAACGTCAAGAACATCGCATCCGGCCTTTGCAACCTCGTACATGTTTGCAACTGCAAATCCGGGGCCGTTGTGACCGTGGTACTGCAGGACAATGTCCGGGTGCTGTGACTTGATTGCGCTTACAATCTTGCCCAACATTGCAGGACGGCCAATGCCGGCCATGTCCTTCAGACAGATTTCCTGAGCGCCGCCTTCAATGAGCTGCTCGGCCAGGTTGATGTAGTACTCGGCAGTGTGAACCTGTGAGTAGGTGATGCACATTGTTGCCTGTGCTGTCATGCCTGCCTCCTTTGCCCACTTGATTGAAGGTATGATGTTGCGCGGGTCGTTAAGACCGCAGAAAATACGTGTGATGTCAACGCCCTGAGCGTGTTTTACCTTGTACATGAGCTGGCGTACATCGGCTGGAACCGGGTTCATGCGCAGAGCGTTCAGACCGCGGTCAAGCATGTGTGTCTTGATGCCGGCTTCGTTGAAAGGCTTTGTAAAGGTACGCACCGCCTGGTTCGGGTTTTCACCATACAGCAGGTTGACCTGCTCCATGGCACCTCCGTTGGTTTCTACACGGTCAAAGCAACCCATGTCAATGATGACAGGGGCAATCTTTGCCAACTGGTCCTTGCGTGGAACGTACTTGCCTGATGACTGCCACATGTCGCGGTAGACAAGGCTGAACTTTACTTCTTTCTTCATTATAGTGTATAATTATTCAATTTTTCCTCTAAAATATTCGGCATGAGCCGTTTCGGAATGCAAATATACAAAAAAGCCGCAATAGAATGTTGCGGCCTTTCTTATATTATGTGAAAATAATGCTATTGCATTGAGCCGATAAGAAGGAAGAACAGCCCGATAAGGACAAGCACCAGGTCAATGGCCTTGCTCTTGAGGTTCTTTTCCTTTAGCAGCATGGCTCCGCATATGAACGATACTATCACGCTGCTGCGTCTGATCATTGATACGACCGATATCATTGCGCCTTCTTTAGTCAGACTATAAAAATATGCGTAATCTGCCAATGTCAGGAACACTGAAATGAATATGATTGCCCATTTCCATTGGAATGGGGTTGTTGACTTTCTTGTGGGCCACCATAATGCAAACAATACTACGGTCATCAGGGCCAGCTGGTAGAAATTGCTCCATGCCTGTACGAACATGTTGTTCAGGCTGCCAAGAAGGTATTTGTCAAACAATGCGCTGACAGCACCGAGCAGAGTGGCCATGATGACACAGAACACCCATTTGTTGCGTTTGAAGTCAATGCCCTCGCGCCCCGCGCTGAGACTGAGCAGATAGAATGAAACGACAGCTATGATGACGCCTATCCACTGGTACAGGTTCAACTGTTCGCGGAACAGTATCAGTCCTCCAAGCAGTACGATGATAGGCCGGGTGGCATTTATCGGACCGAAAAGCGTTATTGGCAGATGTTTCATTCCGAAGTATCCGAAAATCCATGAGCCAAGAACGATGGCAGCCTTGAGAAGAAGAAGCCCATGCAGGTGCAGATTGCCTGAAGGCACGAAAAACATGCTGCCGTCAAGCAGTCCCGTCGTGTGTGACAGGATTGTGAACGGCAGCAGTAATGCGCTACAGAACAGCGTGTTGAGCCACAGGACCGGAATTACGGCATTGTTCTTAAGAGACTGCTTTTTTGAAACGTCATAAAATCCCAGAAACAGGGCCGAAAGCAGGGCCAGACTCCACCACATTGTAATGTCAGAACTTGTAGCTGAGACCTACACCAAGAATTTCCTTGAACTGGACGCGTGCTCCGTGAATGGTGCCGTCCGATGACTTGAACTTGATGTCGTCGTCATACTTCAAGGTTGACTGGAAAGTTACAGTTATGAGTTTTGATACATTGAGACCAAGCAGAACATCCCAGTTCACATCGATGTCACCGAATGAATCGTCATATGCGGTGAAGAGGTCAACAACCGACTTGACTGTAAGTCTGCCGCCCATAAGATTGTCATAATTGACGGTACCCTTGAAGGTGGAACCGAGCTGGGCACGTACCGTTTTGCCTTCATCGACACCGTAACGGGTCGAGAACAATGTGTCCGATGTCATTGTGAGTTTGCCGGCAACAGGTGAGTAGTACACTGCTATGTTGCTGTTCGGTTTCCAGTCAAGACCTACTGACAGGTTCATGTATGACGGATTCCAAAACTTTGAAATGTGCTCCTTTGGCAGGTCGGTGTAGTACTTGTAACCGTTGGCTATCTGTGTCTTGAAGTCGAACAGAGTGGCGCAATACAGCTTTCCGGTAATCTGATGTCCGAACTTTGAAGCGAAGTTGAAATTGTCAATGTTCTTGCGCCAACCGCTACCGTTGGCGTTGTTGAGACCGTAGTTCAGACTAAGATCGTTGGTCCATGCAATCTTGTCGGCTTTGTAATTGAGCGAGGCGTTGAGATAAACGTTCGATGCTACGGAATTTTCACCACCCTCGGCCCAATTGGTAAATGAAGTCTGTGAGAAATTGACGCCGGTCAGACCGCTGTGGGTCCATGGTGTTTCTTCTTGAGCTGCTGCTGATAATGTGCAGAGTGCTGCCAGAATGAAAAGTCTTGTCTTCATAAATGTCATGAATTTGAGTTTTGATGGCGCAAAGTTACTCATTATTTTGATAGGAGAGTGCCTTTGCGCTTCCACTTTATCCATCCGTAGACCGATGCGCACAGATAGAAACTGTACAGGAGTATGGTGGAAATGTGCAGTCCGCGCCTGCAGTAAATGTAAATTGATATGCTGTTGACCAGGAACCAGATGCCCCAGACTTCAATGATTTTCTGTGCCAGTACCCATGTGCCTACAATGTTGAGCATGGTGGTCAGCGCGTCAAGTGCGGGAACGGGCGAATCGGTCAGGAACTTGAGAATACAGAATATTACAGTCCATATCAGGACCGATGCGCCCACCGTTAAAGCAAGTTCTCTACCGTGGAAATGCCTGTAGGTGATGTCTGCGGAGTGGGGGCCGCTTCTGCCCTGAAGCCATTTTATGAAGCCATAGGCGCACATGCAGATGTTGAAGCAGCTGAACGCCATGTCGGCGTATATCTTGCTGTGAAAATAGACGCTGGCATATATCATTGAACACATGGCGCTGACAATCCACATCAGAGGTTTCTGGTGGAACTCAAGCCACAGGTAAACGAAACTCAACACAAGCCCGGCCGTCTGTATGGAATCCCAGAAGTCCATGCCGGTGAACTGTCCTGCAATATATTCCAATATGTTCATAGGTCGAATGATATTGTAAAGATGAATGTATGGGGTGCGTTGACGAACAGACCGTCTTCTGTGTAACGGTTATCCACAGTATAGCCCGAACTCTCTGATACGGCACTGTATATCCATCCGCCGCTTGCGTACTCCGCTCCGAATATGTTGCCGGCCTTTGCGCTCAGACGCATCCGGCCTTTCGTATATGCGACGGTAAGGTCCGATGTGCAGTAGGGGGCTATGGAACGCTCCCTGCAACTGCTGTTGTCAAGGAACTGGCGGCCGACGTACAGGGTTGACAATGACAGACTCAGACCGCGCATCATGTCGAATGTCAGCATGCTTGAGGCTGTCAGCCATGGTGACAGTGCAATATGTGTCCTGTCATAGTGAACCTGAACTGGATTGTCTTCATCGTCCCAGTTGTCTATGTATTCCGTGAAGTCCAGAATCCGGTTGTCGCTCACTGTGGCTCCAAGTTCCCATGTGAACCGGCCTGCCGGCATTATGCCGCATTGCAGTTCTATGCCCTTGCGGTATGAACGTGCAACGTTTTCGGTAAGCGCTTCGCCTATTTCACTCAGCCTGCCGGTAGGTATCAGCTGGTCCCTGTAGCCCATGTAATACAGGTTGGCTCCGGCATGCCAGATGCGTCCTGCCTTTGACCAGCCTGCTTCAATGTCGTTCAGCGTTTCCGGCATGGGCTCAAGTGTGCCGGCATTGTCGGTATAGTTGTTGCGGGTGGGCTCACGGTGTGTGCGTGCGTACGATATGTACAGGTTGCCTGCCGTTCCGTTCCAGCTTATTCCCATTTTGGGGTTGAAGAAAGTGAATTCTTTATGTACATCAAGCGGCTGGTTGGCATACAGACCGTTCCCGTCCCTGATGAATTTGTCGTTGCTGCCGCCAATGCTGTAGCCCACGTGCCTGAGCTGCATGTCGGCAAACAGGCTGAGGCCTCCGGCAGGGTGCAGTATGCACTTTGCAAATGCGTTGGCATCGGCCTTGCGGGCATCGCTGTCATAGTAGCGCAGCTTTTCTGTCAGATTCTGTCCCTGTATCCATGCAATGTCGCCCCAGTGGTCCGATGTGTACCATATTCCCGATGCACCGGCTGTCAGCTCCATCAGTTCAGACTTGCGCACTGCCGAAGCGAATACGCCGTACTGCCGGCAGTCCACCCACTTGTGGCGGTCCGCGCTTGCCTTCTCCGGCAGGCCTGCACCGAATCTCTTCAGACCGAACTTGCTGTCCAGGTTCACGCTGTCCTTCATGTCTTCGTAATATCCGCTTTCCACATTCAGACTCATGGTCAGGCTTGCGTTCCAGAAATCGTTCAAGCGGCCTGCAAGGCTCAGATGGGTTACGTTCTGCCAGTAGTTGTCGGTGGTAGGCCGGGTGGCCGGGCTGCCGTTGTCATTGTGGTAGTGGCCAAGGTCGTTGTATGTACGCTTGCCTGCTGCTATCATGTTGCCTGATACGCCATTCCATGCCTGTCCGGTGTGTTCGTAGCCTCCAAAGTTCTTCAGTTTTACAATGAAGTCACCGGCCAGCCATGCAGCCTGTGTAAAGTACGATCCGAGCCTTGCGCCTGTGCGGTCCATGTAGCCGTCGGTCCGTGTGTAGGAAAAGCGGCCGTCAAGGGTCAGATGGCTGCATATAAGTCCGGTTCCTGCATTTACGGTGCCTGACAGTGTTCCGTAACTGCCGCCCGATGTCTCCACGCCGAGATGCCGGTACTGCCGGGGCGCATCGGACTCCATGCTTACTGTGGCGCCGAACGCACCGCTGCCGTTGGTCGATGTACCTACACCGCGCTGTATCTGGATGCTCTGTACCGATGCGCTGTAACTGTTCATGTTGGCCCAGAACACGCACTGGTCTTCGGGATTGTTCAAGGGTACTCCGTCCATGGTCACGTTAATGCGCTCTCCACCGGTCCCACGTATTCTGAGACTGGTGGTACCGATGCCTGTTCCGTTGTCTGTGGAACCTATGACCGATGGGGTGAGCTGCAACAGGAAAGGCAGTTCGCTGGTTCCGGTCAGTCCGCTTTTGAGCGTTTCTTCTCCAATGATGCTGCTGGTCATAGGCGCATCCTGCGATGCGCGTGTCGATGCAATCACAACTTCGCCAAGGTCAACGGACGCGGCATTTCCCTCGCCGTATGCCTCGGCCTGGACGGTACTCCAGATACTTACAAGTGCTGAAAAAAACAAAACCCTCTTCATGTTGTATTTACAAAATGAAAAGGGATAAAAAGTTTTCGAAGTCAACTCCCTACACCGGTACTAACCGAATCAGGTTCCTAGGGTATAATCTCAGCCCCCTTACGGGAGCACCCCCTTTCATTCGCCCGCAAAAGTAGTGCTTTTATTTCGGAATTCCAAATTGAGAATAGAAATTGAAGCTTGATGAATTGTTGTCACGCATGGTCAAAAACACCCTGCCGGAAATATGAGCGTATTACGTCAATATCCCGGGTAGCAGAGAGAACAAGCATAAGCAGAATCCTGGACTTCTGAGGGCTCAGGCTACCTGAGGCGATAAAGCCCAGCTTTTCATCATCAACCTCACCTCCTTCTGTATAAACCCCGCCATAAGGGACGCGGGATGAACGGACAATCATTACTCCATTTTTCGCAGCCTGCGCAGCAAAATCAAGGGCTGCCTGACTCAGGTTTCCATCTCCTACTCCGGCAAATACAATGCCTTTGTATCCTGCATTGACGAATGCCTCCAAGGCAACGGTTGAGTTGCTTCCATAACCATACGCAATTCCAACTTCAGGCAGTTCTTCCAGATTGTCAATGAAAAAGCCGGTGTCGGCATTATGTGGCAGGTACCAGTCCACTGACGTTTCGGATAAGGGATCCAGGGAATGCGTGTCATTCTTGAATGCCGCACCCGCTTCATAGACTTTGCTTCCCAGGCAGCACATTACTTCTTTCCCTACGGCATTCGGCTTCACTATAGTTTGAACGGCTTTCAATAAACTAGCCGGTCCGTCTGCATCGGCTGCATCGGAAGGGCGTATGGAGCCTACAAGAATGACCGGCTTGGGATTGTGAATGGTAAGATTCAAGAAGAAGGCGGTTTCCTCCATAGTGTCGGTACCGTGGGTTATCAGGACTGCATCATATTTTCCGCTCTCAAGGACCTGATTGACCCGCTTGGCAAGAGGAAGCCAGATACTTTCGCTCATATCCTGTGAGCCGATGTTGCAGAACTGCTCATAGTCCAACTCTGCGTACCTGGTCAATTCCGGCACTGCCTGCAAGATGGTTTCAATGGAAACTTTCCCGGCTTCGTATCCTATGTCGGTACTTGTTCCGGCAATCGTTCCACCAGTTGCTATTATGTGGACTTTCGGCAGAGGACCGTCGAACGTTTCCTTTTTGCATGACGAGGCAAAGAGCAGAACCGCCAACGTCAGAAAAGCAAAACAATGGAGCCTGTGTTTCATCTTGATGAGTTGTTTAATCTGAATTCCATACTGTTTACTATCCTTGACAGGATGGGAATGTTCTGCAAATTTATAGGAATTTCCGGATTATTATTTACACTCTTTTTATCGGTTTGATTGAAATTGAAATGTTTCGTCGGAGGCTTACCGAAAAATGTAAAATTCAGCCTTGAAATCATGCTGTGACTTAAATCTCAATATCCTGCAAAAAAAGTTACGTTATCTAGTTCTTTTCGCTCAGTTCGAGCCAGCGTAGGGTGATTTCGTCGGTGCGGTCAATGATCTGGCCTATGCGGGCCGATTTTTCCTGAAGCTGGTCGTAGGGCAGGGTGCCGCTGTTCAGGGCTTCTTCAAGTCGGGCCTTTTCCTGTTCCAGTTGCTGCAGCTCAGCCTCAATCTGCTCCATCTCGCGTTTCTCCTTGAAACTGAGCTTTGCCGGATTTGACGGCTTGGGCTGCTGGACGGCCTGTTTTGGCTTGGCGGCCTGGGCATCGGCCTTTTCCTGGTCCTCCTTGAGCACCTTGTACTCCATATAGTCGCTGTATGACGACGGGAAGTCCGTGATTCTGCCGTTTCCTTCAAACACGAACAGGTGCTGCGCAATCTTGTCCATGAAGTACCGGTCATGGGAGACTGCAATGACGCAGCCCTTGAACTGTGCAATGTATTCCTCGAGAACCTGGAGCGTCATTATGTCAAGGTCGTTGGTGGGCTCGTCAAGGATAAGAAAATTGGGGCTGCGCATAAGTATGGTGCACAGGTACAGCCGGCGGCGTTCGCCTCCTGACAGCTTGCTTACGTAACTGTACTGTGTCTTTGGCGGGAACAGGAACTTCTGCAGGAACTGGCCGGCTGACATGCGCCTGCCGTCATCAAGCTCAATGTGGTCGGCAATGGCCGTGACAACGTCAATCACGCGCGCGTCTTCTGGAAAAGCCAGGCCTTCCTGCGCGTAGTAGCCTATCCTGAGTGTCGTGCCGCGGTCAATACGGCCGCTGTCGGGCTGGATGATGTCAAGCAGCATCTTCAGGAAGGTCGATTTGCCGACTCCGTTTTCGCCCACAATGCCAACCTTCTCCATTTTGGTGAAAATGTAGCTGAAATCCTTCAGTATGACCTTGTCGCCGAAAGCCTTGCTGACATGCTCAAGTTCGAATATTTTCTTGCCTATGTACGATGCCTTTACGTCAAGTGATACGCTGCGCTCGTCGCGGCGGTGCTGCAGACGCTCTTCAAGGTCATGGAACGACTCTTTGCGGTAGCGGGCCTTGCCTCCGCGCGCACATGGCATGCGGCGCATCCAGTCCAGTTCGTGACGGTACAGGTTAAGGTCGCTTTCGCGCTGTGACGATTCGGCATCAAGGCGCTCCTGACGTTTCTCCAGGTAGTAGCTGTAGTTGCCGCTGTAGGAATATGCACGGAAGTCATCTATCTCAACGATTCTGTTGCATACACGGTCAAGCAGGTACCGGTCGTGAGTGACCATGAGAAGCGTAAGACGGCTGGCTGTAAGGTATTCCTCAAGCCATTCCGTCACTTCTACATCAAGATGGTTCGTGGGCTCGTCCAGAATAAGGAAATCCGGCTCGGACATGAGTGCCTGTGCAAGTGCCACGCGCTTGGCCTGTCCGCCCGACAACTGGTCAACGGGCTTTTCGAAATCGGTTATCTCCAGTTTTGTAAGCAGCTGGCGGGCCTTGAGGCGCAGTTCTTCATCGGCCGATGGGCAACACGCTTCAAGGACTGCGGAACCTTTGGCAAATACGGGAGACTGGACCAGATAGGCAATCTTTATGTCACGTCTGAATGTTATGCTGCCGCTGCGGTAGTCGGCATTTCCGGCTATCACGTCCAGCAGGGTGCTCTTGCCCTGTCCGTTCCGGGCTATCAGACCGACTTTTTCACCCTGGGCTATGCTCAGGGTAAGCCCGTCAAAAATGACCCTGTCGCCGAACGACTTGCAGAGACCGTCTATCTGGAGGAAGCTTTCCTGTGCCATGAGTTTCCTATACCGTGGGCTGCTTTCTTATTTCACTGTCGCTGCCGAATGACGCGCCTGCGCTTCCGCTGAACTCAATGCAGGCCTGGCAGCATGTTTCGTTCCTGCCGTTCTCCATCCTGAAGGACCACGAATCCGTGCCGGTGCCGTTTTCGGCGAACATGACCCTGAGCCTGTCTCCAAGGAAACTCTCGTGAAGGAATCTCATGCCTATGCGGGCAATGCAATGGCTTTTCACGTACTCGACCGGCAGAGCGTCCAGGGCTACTGTCAGGTAGGTGAGATTGCTTATGTGACTGTTGAAGTCGGTGTCGCTGCTGTTGGTCAGATGCTCGTACACCTGCGGTTCCACACTCGGAAAGGTGAAACGGGGACGGCGCCTTTCAACGGCATGCTCGCATATTATCTGCTGCCTTTCAAGAATGCTGCGTGCCGGAACGGGCTGGCGTGTCGCAATGTCAAGAATGGCCCAGTTGCTTGTGCCTTCAATGACTGTACGGCCGTTCCTGATGAACCGGTAGTCGCATGGAACCTTGAATTCAGGTTCGTCGGGCAGCCACAGTTCTATGTCCATGCTGTCGCCCCATAGCGGAAGCGGTCCGGCAATGCCGAACGTGAAGTCGGAAATTATCCACATCATGCTTCTTTCCCTCAGGTCGAATGCGGCGCACCTGTATGTGGCCATGTACGATGCGAAACAATCCTGGAACAGCTGTGCAATGCCGCGTGCCGACAGCCTGAAGTCAGCGTCCATCTGGGCACTGGTCACCATGTATCTCTTTCTGTACTTGTCCATCAGTCCAGGCTAAGGTCACCGGGCTTTATCCAGCCTGCCTTGCGCAGGAAATGCCCCAGAATGGGAGTCAGAACGGCAGGCAGGACAACGGCTATGAGAATCAGGCCGGTCCAGTCCATGCCTGTGACGGCTATACGGGTACCTGCCGCAATTTCGCTCATCCAGCCTGTATATACGCCGATAGGACCTACCAGACCGCAGGTTCCCATGCCCGATGCAATGGCCGGACCGTTCATTTCAAGATGGAAGACGCAGGTCGCAAGCGGTCCGGTAATGGCCGATACGACAGTGGGCGCAATCCATATCCTTGGATTCTTTACAATGTTGCCCATCTGGAGCATGCTGGTTCCTATACCCTGTGACACAATTCCGTTCCAGCGGTTCTCCTTGAAACTGAGAACGGCGAAACCGACCATCTGTGCACAGCATCCGGCAACGGCGGCACCTCCTGCCAGTCCGGTAAGGCTCAGGGCTGCGCAGATTGCCGCAGAACTGATGGGAAGGGTCAGGGCCATACCCACGACGACTGACACCACAATGCCCATGAGCAGAGGCTGGCGTGTGGTGGCCCACATTATTATATTGCCAATCCAGCTTGCTGCGGCTCCTATGCCCGGAGCCCACCAGTATGCAAGTCCTACTCCGATACCTATGGTTACAAGCGGGGTGACAAGAATGTCAATCTTGGTTTCCTTTGAAACCGCCTTGCCGAATTCGGTGGCGAAAATGGTGATGAAATAGACGGCAAGAGGTCCGCCTGCTCCGCCAAGTTTGTTTGCAGCGGCACCTACGGCAAGCATTGAGAACAGCACCAGTGCCGGCGCTCCAAGTGCAAGTGCGATCGATGCCGCCATTGCGGGACCGGCCATGCTCTTTGCAAATCCGCCCACTTCGACCAGCCAGGGCAGTCCTGCCTGTTCGCCAATTGTTGAAATGATTGTACCTATGAGCAGAGACGCGAACAGTCCCTGGGCCATTGCGCCAAGGGCATCGACCCCGTAGCGCTTTCCTGAAACGATAATGTTCTTCCTTTCAAGGAATGATTTGAATCCGGACATGGTAATGTTGTGTTTTATTTTATTGCAGTTTGCGGTAATGTATGCGTTTTGGTTCTTCGTAGCCGAGCTGGGCAATCTTGTACTGCTCGTATTCGCTGTACGAGCCTTCGTAGAACACCACCTTGCTGTCACCTTCAAATGAAAGGATATGGGTGCAGATGCGGTCCAGGAACCATCGGTCGTGACTTACAACTACTGCGCATCCGGCAAAGTCGTCAAGACCTTCCTCGAGTGCGCGCAGGGTGTTCACGTCAATGTCGTTGGTGGGCTCGTCGAGCAGCAGCACGTTGCCTTCCTCCTTCAGTGCCATGGCCAACTGCAGACGGTTGCGCTCACCGCCGGAAAGCATTCCGCATTTCTTCTCCTGGTCCGCACCGGTAAAGTTGAAGCGTCCCAGATAGGCGCGTGCGTTCACGTCACGTCCGCCCATGCGGATAAGCTCGTTGCCTCCGCTGACAACCTGATATACGCTCTTTTCGGGGTCGATGTCCTTGTGCTGCTGGTCAACGTATGCGATTTTTACTGTCTCGCCTATGTCGAAACTGCCCTTATCAACCTTTTCCAGTCCCATGATCAGACGGAACAGAGTGGTCTTGCCGGCGCCGTTAGGACCTATCACACCTACAATGCCGTTTGGCGGCAGCGAGAAGTTCAGGTCGTCGAACAGCAGTTTGTCTCCGAATGCCTTCTGGACGCCCTTGGCCTCTATGACCTTGTTACCCAGACGGGGACCGTTCGGTATGAATATTTCAAGTTTCTCCTCCTTGGCCTTTACGTCTTCGTTCATAAGTTTGTCATATGAATTCAGACGTGCCTTGCCCTTGGCCTGGCGTGCCTTGGGTGCCATGCGTACCCATTCAAGCTCACGTTCCAGTGTCTTGCGGCGCTTCGAGGCCTGCTTCTCCTCCATGGCCAGACGCTGCGACTTCTGTTCCAGCCAGCTTGAGTAGTTGCCTTTCCAGGGAATGCCTTCACCGCGGTCAAGCTCAAGTATCCATCCGGCCACGTTGTCCAGGAAGTAACGGTCGTGGGTCACTGCTATTACAGTGCCTGCGTACTGGTTCAGATGCTGCTCCAGCCAGTCAATGCTTTCCGCGTCAAGATGGTTGGTAGGCTCGTCGAGAAGCAGAATGTCAGGCTTCTGCAGAAGCAGACGGCACAGTGCCACACGGCGGCGTTCGCCTCCTGACAGCACACCGCATTTCTGGTCTTCGGGCGGACAGCGCAGCGCGTCCATGGCCTGCTCCAGGCGGTTGTCTATGTTCCATGCATCGGTCGCGTCAATTATATCCTGAAGTTCGGCCTGGCGTGCCATCAGGGCATCCATCTTGTCCTGATTCTCATAATATTCCGGCAGTTCGAACTTGTGGTTCACCTCGTCATACTCGTTCAGGGCGTCGTAAATCTGCTGGACGCCCTCCATGACCGATTCCTTGACGGTCTTTTCGGGGTCAAGCTGCGGCTCCTGAGGCAGGTATCCCACGCTGTATCCCGGTGAGAAAACCACCTGCCCCTGATAGCTTTTCTCTATTCCGGCAATGATTTTGAGCAGTGTCGATTTACCGGAACCGTTAAGGCCTATGATGCCGATTTTCGCTCCGTAAAAGAAAGAAAGGTAAATGTCCTTCAGGACCTGGCGGTTGTTCTGGAAAGCCTTGCTTACGCCAACCATTGAGAAGATGATCTTCTTGTCGTCAGTAGTCTGTGCCATCAAAATGTATTTTGGGGTGCGAAGGTAAAGAAAATATGCTGAATAATATATATTTGCAGCAATAACCTTCAACATTGGTCAATATGAAAAATGTATTTTACAGATTCGGTTTGTTGGCAGTTTCCGTCTTTGCTGTCTCTGCGTGTTCTGATGAGCTTGATATGGGGGATAATGTGAAAAATTCCACAGCAGTGCCTGTCATTTTTATTGAAACACCTGAACATGACAGTATTGCAGACGAAAAGATTACCGCCTCCATGAAAATAATCTCAAATCCGGAAGGCGGATTCAACGACATTTCCGGTCAGCCGCTGGATTATGACGGAAACATCAGGATAAAGCTGCGCGGTACATCGTCCAGGTTCATGGAGCAGCAGAAATACAGTTTTTCCACAGTCGATGCCAAAGGTAATGAATACAACACGGAATTGATAGGACTTCCATCCGAGCATGACTGGGTGCTGGTCAATACGGTTACGGACATCTCACTTATGCGTGATGCGCTGGCATCGGATTTATGGGAAAAGATGGGGCACTGGGCTCCGCGTACCCGAACAGTCGAGGTTGTGCTGAATGGCAGATACAACGGTGTTTATCTGTTGCAGGAAAAGATTAAAATAGGCAAGCACAGATTGAATATCAACAAACTGGCCGATTATGACAATGCCGGACTTGATGTAACGGGTGGATACATTGTATCCGTGAACAAATATACAGAAGAAGACAATACCTTTGAATCAAAGCAACGCGGAATACCCGGATGGGGCAAAAGAAATGAAGGCGGACTTGGAGATTGGGATGTGCCTGACGAAATTGTCTGGACAATCGATTATCCCAAAAAAAAGAACATAACAGCCCAACAGCAGGAATATATCCACGCTTTTGTTGATTCATTGGAGAATATGTTTGCCAGTGATTATTGGAACGATGCCGTGCGCGGTTACCGTAAGTATATAAACGTGGAATCATTTGTGGATTATTTGATTCATTCCGAATTCATGCATAATGCAGACGGCTATTATTCATCATCGTATTTCTACAAGGTCAGAGAACGGAGCGGGAGTGAAGAAGGGACATTCTTTGCCGGTCCGGTGTGGGATCATAATTTCACTATGGGCAATGTGAATTTCAGCAGTAACAATGTGATTGACTATTGGGATTACGAGGGACGTCAGCAGGGTATGATTCCTATGTTCTGGAAACAGTTGGTTTCAGACGGGTATTTTCTTAATCTTGTAAAACAGCGTTATACTGAACTTCGCAGGACTGTTCTCAGCGAGAAGTCTCTGTTCGCATTCATTGATTCATACGCGGCTATGGTTGATGAGGCAAAGGACCGTCATCTTGAGGCATTTCACCTGCTAAAAACGGATGAGTATCCCGGCGGCGGAGTCTTTTCGGTATTTATGGAGAATCATGTAAGCAGCTATGAGGAGGAGATTTCAAATCTTAAGGATTGGATTTCCCGTCGTCTTGCATTTATGGATACATCCTGGCTTCTTGAGTAATCAAAAAGAGACCGGCCGAAAATTGCTTTCCGGTCGGCCTCTTTGATGTTTTGGAGGTTGGGCTTATGCTTCAGCAGGAGCCTCTTCCTGTGCGGGAGCCTCGGCTTCCTGAGCGGCCTGTTCAGCCTGTTCAGCCTGTTCTGCCTGGGCGGCTGCCTCGGCTGCTGCAGCTGCTGCTTCAGCCTTCTTGGCGGCTACCTTTTCAGCGATAGCTTCGTTTACCTTCTTTTCAGCTTCAAGCTTAGCCTTTCCGAGTTCGCGCTTGGTCTGCTCGTCCTTTACGGCGATAGCCTTGAGTGAACTTTCCTTGGCCTGCTTCCAGGCATCGAACTTGGCCTGAGCTGCGGCTTCGTCAAATGCACCCTTCTTGACACCGCCCTGAAGGTGCTTCATCATATACACGCCTTCGCGTGAAAGGATGTTGCGTGCTGTGTCTGTAGGTTCTGCACCGACGTTTACCCAATACAGTGCTCTTTCGAAATTCAAATCTACTGTAGCAGGATTGGTGTTGGGATTGTAAGTACCAATCTTCTCAATAAACTTTCCATCACGTGGAGCTCTGGTGTCTGCAATAACGATTGAATAGAAAGCATAAGCCTTGTGGCCATGTCTCTGCAATCTGATCTTTGCTGCCATAAGTTTTTGTTTTTTATTGATTACTTAATGATTTGAATAGCCGCCATCTCGTAACGGCGCCGCAAAATTACTTCTTTCCGGCAATTTCTGCAACAGATTTCTTTTATTTTTATTTTCTGTGCCATTTTGTGAACAACATGACCGTTTTTTTTTACTTTTGTGAATCGTTTCAGACGTAAAAATGGCGGAAGAAAAAATGATAATCCATACTGGCAAGGTCAAGGCTATAAAAGACAGTCAGTTAAGTGTGGAGATTGTTCAGACTTCGGCCTGCAGCGCTTGTCACGCTGCAAAATTGTGCCGTGTATCTGAAACTTCGGAAAAGACTGTTTTTGTAACTGTGTCTGATTCCGGCAGGTTCAGGGTAGGACAGAATGTGACGGTCTGCGGCAGCGAGAGTCAGGGCATGAAAGCGGTTGCCATGGCTTTCGGACTGCCTTTAGTGCTTGTCATTCTGGCGTTGGCTGTTTCAACGGTTGTCTGGGACGATGACAGAATTGCTGCTCTGATAGGATTGGCCGTACTTGTTCCGTACTGGCTGATACTGTACCGCTTCAGAGACAGAATCGGGAAAAAGTTCAGTTTCAGGGTGATTGCCGATGTATGAAACTCTGACTGTTGGCTTGACCGTTTTTTTGAACAAATGATGAATAAAAATATATGTCGTCAATTTTGATGTCGGTACTTGTCTTGGGAGTGACGGGGCTCTTTGTAGGTCTTGCGCTTTTTGCTGTGGCAAGAAAATTCAGTGTGGATGAGAATCCTAAGGTAAAGCAGATTGAAGATATGCTTCCCGGTGCCAATTGTGGCGGCTGCGGCTATCCCGGGTGTGCGGGTTTTGCAAAAGCATGCGTCAACAGCGATTCCATGGATGGGCTCATGTGCACCGTATGCGACAAAGAGGTCATGCAGCGCATTGCCGACCTGACGGGGCATTCCATAGATTCAGTCTCAAAGCGGACAGCCCTTGTGCGTTGCAACGGCTCATGTGAAAACAGGCCGTCGTTGAACCGGTATGATGGGGCACGCAGCTGTGCGGCGGCAGCCTTGCAGAACGGTGGTGAGACAGGGTGTTCCTATGGCTGCATCGGTTTCGGTGACTGCGTTTCCGTATGCGGTTTTGATGCGATACACATGAACCCGGAAACGGGCCTGCCGGCAGTTGATCAGGAAAAATGTACCGGGTGCGGCCTATGTGCAGGGAAATGTCCAAAGAATATTCTGGAAATTGCCAATATCAAGGACAGCAGGAACAGACGTGTTTATGTGTCGTGTGTCAGTAGGGATAAGGGGCCGATAGCGAAGAACGCATGCAAGGTGGCATGCATAGGGTGTGGAAAATGTGTTTCCGCATGTGCGTACGATGCCATTGCCGTTGAGAACAGCCTGGCATATGTCGATCAGGACAAATGCCGCCTGTGCCGCAAGTGCGAGAGCGCATGCCCGCAGCATTCCATAATTGCGCTGAACTTTACACAGCGCACCGATGTTCTTCCTTCTTCAATCCAGCAAAACGAATAAACGTATGTCATCACGTACTTTTTCAACAGGCGGAATACATCCGGATGCAAAGAAACTGACATCGGCCAAGGCAATTGAGCCGGCATTGCTCCCGGAACAGGCTGTATTCCCTCTTTCACAGCATATTGGCGCTCCATCGGTTCCGTGTGTGAACAAAGGCGACAAAGTCCTGGTCGGCACATTGATTGCAAAACCGGCAGGGCAGATGTCGGCCTGCATACATTCGTCGGTTTCCGGTACTGTGGCCAGGATTGACAGCGTGACCGATTCCAGCGGTCAGCGCAGACCTGCCATATTCATTGATGTGGAAGGTGACGAGTGGGAACCCTCAATTGACCGTTCCGATTCTCTTGTCGTCAATGTGAACATGGCAAAAGATGTCATCATTGACCGTATCAGAGATGCTGGAATAGTCGGTATGGGTGGTGCGTGTTTCCCGACGCATGTAAAGCTCTGTCCTCCGTCGGGATGCAAAATAGACACCCTTATCATAAACGCGGTTGAGTGTGAACCGTATCTTACGGCTGACCATAGCCTTATGCTTGATAGTCCTGACCAGATTATCGTCGGCATACGCATTCTCATGAAGACGCTCGATGTGGAGAGTGCGGTCATAGGTATTGAGGAGAACAAGGCCGATGCCATTGAACTGCTGCGCGGCAAGGTCAGGATGGTCAGCGGCATTGAAGTGATGCCATTGGCCATGAAATATCCGCAGGGCGGTGAAAAACAGCTTATAGAAGCGGTTACCGGCCGACGTGTACCTCCACCACCGGCATTGCCCGCCAGCGTAGGTTGTGTCGTGGTGAATGTGGGAACGGCGTTTGCCGTTTATGAGGCTGTAGCAAAGAACAAACCGCTGATAGAACGTGTGGTTACGGTTACCGGAGACAGCGTCAGCAATCCATGCAATCTGAAAGTCCGTCTCGGCACATCAGTAGGCCGCCTCATTGATCAGGCGGGAGGTCTGCCTCAGGATACGTCCAAGATAATAGCGGGAGGTCCGATGATGGGACGTCCGCTGCTCGGGACCGATGTACCTGTTGTCAAGGGGACGTCGGGTGTGCTCATACTGTCCGGAAAACTTGCCGCCAGAAAGGAGGAACGCAACTGCATTCGTTGCGCCAAATGCGTGGAAGCGTGTCCTATGGGGCTTGAACCATATAAGATTGCCACAGCAGGAGAACTCGGCAATTGGAATGTGGCCGAAGAATCATGGGTCATGAGCTGTATTGAATGCGGTTGCTGCCAGTCAACATGTCCGTCAAGAAGACCTCTGCTTGATTGGGTCCGTCTTGCAAAGAACAATGTCGGACGCATTATCCGCGAACGCCAGTCGGGAAAATAAGAAAATTCAGACAATGTCACAGAAACTTCTCATATCAACAGCGCCGCACATCCATTGCGGCGATACAATTGAAAGGAACATGCACCTTGTCATTCTGGCTCTGCTGCCGGCTTTGATAGCATCGTTCATAATATTCGGTATTGGTGCTCTGGTTGTCACCGTCACATCGGTCGTGTCATGCATGTTATTTGAATGGCTGATTTCCAGATTCCTGCTTAAACGTGAAAAATGTACGCTTGGTGACGGCAGTGCAGTAATTACAGGTCTGCTGCTCGCGTTCAACCTGCCGTCGGGCATGCCACTGTACCAGATTGTCATGGGTTCTCTGGTGGCAATCGGCATAGGAAAGATGGTGTTCGGCGGTCTTGGCAACAACCCGTTCAATCCGGCATTGGTGGGACGTGTGTTCATGCTCATATCATTTCCGTCAAGGATGACTTCATGGCCCGTGCCGCATCAGATGATGGCGTATTCCGATGCCGTTACGGCAGCCACTCCTCTGGGGCTTGTGGGTTATCAGAATGACAGCCTTCCGTCTTATCTGGACATGTTCCTTGGCAATACGGGCGGCTCGCTTGGCGAAACATGTGCTCTGGCTCTGCTTATAGGATTTGCAATTCTGCTGGCATTCAAAGTCATCAGCTGGCATATACCTGTCACAATCATGCTGACAGTGGCTGTACTGACCGGTATAATGTGGCTGGTCAATCCTTCTGTCTATGTCGATCCGCTGACACATCTGCTGTCCGGAGGACTGATGCTGGGCTCCATTTTCATGGCTACAGATTATGTGACATCGCCCATGACACACAAGGGCATGGTATGGTACGGCATTGGAATAGGATTTCTGACAGTTGTGATAAGGCTTTTCGGCTCATATCCTGAGGGAATGTCGTTTGCCATTCTCATTATGAACGCCATTGTTCCGCTCATCAATAACTGGTGCAGGCCAAAACATTTCGGGGAGACTGCAAAATGAAGAAACTTGAATCGAACAGACTGAACATGGCTGTCGTAATGACTGCCATAGCGGTGGCTGCAGCCGGGCTGTTGGGATGGGTGAACAGTTTCACACAGGAACCGATTGCCCAAAAGAGCTCGCAGGCCGATTTTGACGCAATCAGAAGCGTGATTATAGGTGACCGTGACATTGAGTTCACCGTAGCTCCGGCACAGGAAAGGAACGGATTCGTTTTCCACAAGGTGACCGGTGCGGACGGACGCACACTTGGCACGGCTGTCAAATCGACCGATCCGAACGGATTCGGGGGCGACCTGACAATCATGGTCGGTTTTGACACCGAGGGTGAGATTCTGGGATACAAGGTGCTTGATCACAGTGAAACGCCGGGACTTGGCGCACAGGCCGACGAATGGTTCCGCCAACCTGAGAAGACCGGCAGTGTTTCGGGTTCGAAACTGTCGGAGCTGATATTCGGAGCTCCGTCCAAGGCCGGCAGCCATAATATTATAGGTATGAATCCGGCCGATGATGTCATGACCGTAAGCAGCGACGGAGGACAGGTTGACGCCATCACTGCATCGACCATAACCTCAAAAGCTTTTCTGCGTGCTGTCAATGCTGCATTCAAGGAACTGTTCGGATACACTGCGGCCGATGCTGTAAGCGGTGCTTCATATTGAACCTCAATCTCTGCAAGACATGAAATATTTCAAGACAATAACCGACGGAATATTCAAGGGAAACCCAACGTTCGTACTGCTTCTTGGCATGTGTCCTACGCTGGCCACCACATCATCGGCAATGAACGGTCTTGGCATGGGTGTGGCCACCATGTTCGTGCTCATCTGCTCGAACGCGTTCATCTCCCTTCTCAAGAACCTTATTCCTGATGGCGTGAGGATACCCTGTTACATTGTGGTGATAGCATCGTTCGTGACCATTCTTCAAATGCTCATACAGGCTTATCTGCCGGAACTGTATCGGACACTGGGCATTTTCATTCCTCTGATTGTGGTGAACTGCATCATACTGGGACGCGCCGAGGCGTTCGCTGCAAAAAACAACGTGCTGGCATCGCTGTGCGACGGACTGGGAACAGGGCTGGGTTTCACACTTGCACTGACTCTTCTTGGAATGATACGTGAATTCTTTGGAAAGGGCACATTCTTCGGGACAGAAATCCTGCCGTCTTCGTGCAATATGCTTCTGTTCGTTCTGGCTCCGGGTGCCTTCATCACACTCGGCCTGCTCATAGCTGTCGTAAATTCAATCAGGAAAAATCAAGCATGATCCATTATGGAATACTTTCTTATAGTCATATCGGCCATATTCATAAATAATATTGTCCTGTCGCAGTTCCTGGGCATATGCCCGTTTCTTGGCGTTTCAAAGAAGATATCCACCGCTGCAGGAATGGGTATTGCAGTGACTTTCGTTCTTGTAATTTCTGTAATTGTCACATATGCTCTTCAGACGTGGGTGCTCAACCCGTTGGGGCTTGGCTATCTGCAGACCATTCTGTTCATCCTGGTCATTGCAGGCCTGGTACAGATGCTTGAAACAGTGTTGAAGAAGGTGTCTCCGGCGCTTTATCAGGCCTTGGGCATATTCCTTCCGCTTATCACAACCAACTGCTGCATACTTGGCGTTTCCATTCTGGTGTCGAACGGGAATTATCCCACCCAGGGTCTTGAGCCTTCTTTGCTTGTAGGAGTCCTGTATGCTTTTGCAACGGCAGCAGGCTTTACCATGGCTCTGATAATATTTGCAGGTATCCGTGAACAGCTTGACACGGTAAAGATACCGGAACCGATGCGCGGAATGTCAATTGCACTGATAACCGCCGGTCTGCTGGCCATGGCTTTCATGGGTTTTAGCGGTGTGGATCACGGAATAGCATCGGCTCTCGGCCATTAAGGGACAATAAATTACTAACCAAAATAGACGCTTCTGACAAATGAAAAAAATTTTTTTGTTGCCGACATTGGTAATGATGATTGTAGCCTGTTCTCAGGCTCCGACTGACGGGAAGACCCTGCAGAATGGAAAGTATTCGGCGTTGGGACTCAACTTCGAGGAGCCTGTTCAGGCTGTCGTCAATGTACGCAAGCACAAAATCGCTGCAATTGAAGTTACCGATGGCGGAAAGACATATGCCCAGTACAAGAGCGCATATGACATTGTAGCTGACAGAATAATTGAAGCCCAGAGTACCGATGTCGATGGCGTGTCGGGCGCCACATATTCATCAGATGCTGTCAAGGAAGCCGTGAACAATGCTCTTGACCAGGCTCTTGGCAGACAGCCCGCAGCGCAGCCCGGCAATGCCCTCGCTTTTACCCCCGGTACATATACCGGAACAGGAAGGGGATACGGCGGTCTGGTTCAGGCAAGCGTGACTTTCTCGGACACTTCAGTCACCGGTGTAACGGTAACGGAACATCATGAAACGGCACATATAGGTGACATTGCATTTATTTCTTCATCGTTACCGCATGAAATTGTAAAGGCAAACGGAACCGGCGTTGACGGTGTTTCCGGTGCAACTTTTTCAAGTTACGCCATCAAGGCGGCTGTCAATGATGCGGCAAGACAGGCAGGCGTTTCAAATCTTACGGCATTCATGACCAACAGAGTGGACTATCCCGTTCCTGAACCTTTGGAGGATGAATGGGATGTGGTTATCATAGGTGCCGGCGGTGCGGGTCTCTGTGCAGGTGCACAGGCTGCACAGGATGGCAATACCGTACTGGTTATTGAAAAGAACGCAGAGATGGGCGGCAACACTCTCGTATCGGGTGGCATATATCAGGCAACCGACCATAACCTTGTATGGGACATGAATAAACCTGCATCGACCAGTGCTGTCGGCTTTGACGGCAAAGTTCATGACAAGGAACACGCAGCCATTGGTTGTGTGAATGAACTGAAGATTATTCTTGGCTGGAGCGAAGAACCTTTCGATGAGGAGTATTACAGGACCAATGAGTTCGTTGCCGGCGATATTGTGGAACTGTCCAAGCATGGTGTACACCAGGAATTCCTGCCGACCTTGAAGGAACTGAAAAAGGAGATTTCCGCATACCTCGATTATGCGGAACCAAAACTGGCAGACGGCGTTCCGGAAGACCGTCTGATATTGTTCTCGACAACCAATCTGCATATTTTCCAGACTTATGTCGGCGGACTGCGTCAGAGTGCTGAAAAGGACGAATGGGCTTACGGTGACTTTGAACTTATCAGACAGCTTGTCGAGGAAGGCGAAAAACTCAAGCCCTGGCTCATGGACATGGGGGTGGTCTTTAACGAAAGACAGACCTCTCTGCCCGGTGGCATGTGGTATCGCGGCAACACGATGACCGGATGGAGCGGAACACTGCGCAGTGGAAAAACCGGTTTTGTATCGGGTAATTTCGGTTCGTATATAATGGCTCCTTACTCGGTTATTGAGAACACAGGTGACCGCAATGCTGTAATGCTCAACACAAGTGCCGAGGAACTGATATTTGAAAACGGCCGTGTCTGCGGCGTGAAGGCTACAAGAACCGATGGTACTAAAGTGACAGCCCATGCGAAAAAGGGTGTCATAGTGGCAACCGGCGGTTATGCCGCAAACATTCAGAAAGTGCTCAAGACCAACAAGTACTGGTCACGCCAGTATCTGTCACCGACCATAGGCACTACAAACCGTTCGTCTATGCGCGGTGACGGCATTGAAATGGCACAGGCCGTGGGCGCTGCAACGGTTGGAATGGGATATACCCAGCTGATGCCGATATCGTATGTGGCTGACGGCTCGATTGCGTTCGGAGGTCTGGAAAGTGCCGTATTCATAAGCCCTGCCAGTGGAAAGCGTTACATTGACGAATGTCTTGAAAGAGATGTGCTTTCGCTGGCTGCATTCCGTAGCGGCGTTGATATGGGTAATGTCCGCGGCGCATACCTGTCCATATACCACGGATTAGGTGCGGACTTTGCCGCAATGGGCGCTTTTTCCGGCGATACCCCTGGAAAGGAGTGGGGACGCAAGGGCTCGCAGCTGGCCGGGCTGTTTGAGGAAATCGGATTGGATGCCGATGCCGGAAAAATCAGGCAGACCATAATTGATTACGATATGGCAATAATGGACGGACGTGAGCCTGATGATGCCGGCAAGCGTTTTCCAGGCCTTATAGGTAATGTTACACGTAACGCAGACGGCAGCTATGACAAAGGCAGTTATGATTTTGACGGTGCTGACATAAGGGTGCGTCTGCTGGCTCCTGCAACCCATCACACCATGGGTGGCCTGAAAGTCGATCTTGACCGTCATGTACTTGATGAGGCCGGCAAACCAATTCCGGGTCTGTACGCTGCAGGCGAGGTTACCGGCGGATTCTTCGGCGGCAACCGTCTTGGCGGCAACGCACTGACCGAGGTCATGGCATCGGGCCGCATTGCAGCAAGGGCTGTCCAGAAGGATAACGAATGACATGAACCTATGATAGCATTCCCGAATGCCAAAATAAACATTGGACTCAATGTCGTGCGCAAGCGTGATGACGGCTACCACGATATTGAGACCGTGTTCTATCCTGTCAATCTTCAGGATGCTCTTGAAATATCACTGATGCGTCCTTTGGACCCGTCGCAGCTGATTTCAAGAATAGAAGCTGGAAAACTTGTCCAGCCTGACGATGCTCTGCCTTATTTCAAGTCCAGAAGAAAGAAGGATGTGCTGCCGTGCTGCCAACTGGAAATGTCCGGTCTTGAAGGTAACTTTCCGGCACAGGATAATCTTGTTGTCAAGGCTTATCTTCTTCTGCTGCAGGATTTTGACCTTCCGCCAATTGATATCAGTCTTTATAAGCATATACCTACAGGCGCTGGTTTGGGAGGCGGTTCTTCAGACTGCGCTTCCATGCTTGATCTGCTGAACAGAAGATTCAATCTGAGACTGCGCGACAGTGCGCTTGAGCGTTATGCAGCCAAATTGGGCTCTGATTGCCCGTTCTTCATTACCGGCAGGCCTTCACTGGCCACCGGACGTGGAGAGATTCTGACACCTGTCAAACTGTCTCTGGCCGGATACACCATTCTTCTGGTCAAACCAGATGTGTTTGTCAGCACATCGCAGGCCTATGCTGGAGTGACTCCAAAAGAACCTGAGGTCAGTCTTGCAGAGTCGGTCATGCGTCCTGTAAGCGAGTGGAAGGAATGCATCAAAAACGATTTTGAACCTTCAGTATTCGCCAGATTCCCCATTCTTGGTGAGATTAAGAACAGACTCTATGAACTCGGAGCCGAATATGCTTCAATGACCGGATCGGGATCGACCGTGTATGGAATATTTGAAAAACCGCTTGATAATCCACAGGCCCTGTTCACAAATATGTTCACATGTCAGCGTGAACTGTTTTGACCAGTTCGGCTGAATACCATATCTTTGCGCTCCCAACAGATAAGAAGCAATGGCAGATTCACAAGTCAGAAGAAGTCCTAAAAAAACGCAAACCGAACAGAATGTCGTTCTGAACCATCTGCAGCCTCAGGCGCTTGAACTTGAGGAGGCAGTAATTGGTGCGCTCATGATAGAACAGGATGCCTTTCCCAAGGTCAGCGACATCCTTACAGCCGATTCATTCTACGACCACAGACACAAGGTCATATATGAGGCTGTGGCAGCACTTTCTCTAAACCAGCGTCCTATTGACATTCTGACTGTCACCGAACAACTCAAATCAAGTGGTACTCTTGATGAGGCCGGCGGTCCGCTTTATGTGACACAGCTGGCGGGCAAGGTGACCACATCGGCCCACATTGACTATCATGCACGCATCATTTCACAAAAGGCAATGGCGCGTGAACTGATTAGTTTCACAAGCGAGGTGCAGAGCCAGGCTTTCGATGAGACAAATGACATTTCGGAACTTCTGAACGATGCTGAATCAAGACTGTTTCAGATTGCCCACAAGAGTGTCAAGAAGGATTATGAATCCATTGAAGTGGTGCTTGGACAGTCCGTTGAACGCATACGTACGGCCTCCAAGAGGGCTCAGGGCATGAGCGGTCTGGCCAGCGGATTCCGCGAACTGGACAACATAACGTCCGGCTGGCAGAACTCCGACCTGATTATTCTGGCTGCCCGTCCGGCTATGGGTAAGACGGCATTCGCTCTGTCAATGGCAAAGAACATTGCTGTGAACAACGAACAGGCTGTAGCTCTGTTCTCGCTCGAAATGAGCAATGTGCAGCTTGTCAACCGTCTGATTTCGAGTGTCTGCGAGATTCCTGGCAGCAAACTCAGGGACGGCCGTCTTGCTCCCTACGAATGGAATGTGCTGGACAGCAAGATTAACGCCTTACAGAAGGCTCCAATTTTTCTTGATGATACGCCACAGCTGTCAATTACGGAATTCAGGACAAAGGCTCTGCGTCTGAAGAAGGAGCACGATGTCAAACTCATAATCATTGACTACCTGCAGCTTATGAATGCCAGCGGAATACGCTTCGGCAACCGTCAGGAGGAAATAAGCACCATTTCGCGTAACCTAAAAGGCATTGCAAAGGAACTGGATATTCCAATCATTGCACTGTCGCAGTTGAACCGAGGTGTTGAAGGGCGTGAGGGATATGAAGGCAAGCGTCCTATGCTGAGTGACCTGCGTGAATCGGGTGCCATTGAGCAGGACGCCGATATAGTATGCTTCATACATCGTCCGGAATACTACAAGATATACGAAGACAACAATCATAATGACCTGCACGGAATAGCCGAAATCATAATTGCCAAGCACAGAAACGGTGGCGTTGGCGATGTGCGTCTGTCGTTCCGCAGCGATCTGGCCCTGTTTGACAACCTTGGCGGCGGCGAACCGGGAAAGGGCAATGTGCGCAAGTCAAAAATGAACGATGAAGAGCCTGTGCCGGACGATCCTCTGTCGTCTGCCGGTCCTGCTCCCGACAATATGGGAGATTATCCGTTCTGACAAGTTGTTTTTTATACAGCAGGAATTATTTAAAAGGTGCAATTTTTTTGTACCTTTGCACGCTATTGTACACACATGACAATTATTAGCTATGAACGTATCATATAAATGGCTGAAAGAGTATGTCGATTTTGACATGACTCCGGTCGAGGTGGCCGATGCTCTGACATCAATCGGTCTTGAAGTTGACGGTGTTGAAGAAGTCCAGTCTGTAAAGGGCGGACTCAAAGATATTGTAATAGGCGAGGTCCTGACTTGCGTGGAACATCCCAACTCGGATCATCTGCATGTTACTACAATCAATCAGGGCAGCGGTGAGCCTGTGCAGATTGTCTGCGGCGCACCTAACGTGGCAGCCGGTCAGAAGGTGGTTGTGGCCACACTCGGTGCAAAGATCTACGAGGGTGACGAATGCTTCACCATCAAGCCTTCAAAACTGCGCGGCGTAGAATCGTCCGGTATGCTCTGCTCACAGAAGGAACTCGGTCTTGGCGATGACAATTCGGGCATCATGGTACTTCCGGCCGATGCTGTTCCCGGTACACCTGCCGCCGAATACTTCCACTTGGAATCGGACTTCGTCATAGAAGTTGACATAACTCCGAACCATTCCGACGCATGCTCGCACTGGGGCGTGGCACGCGACTTCTACGCATGGCTTCTGCAGAACGGAAAGAAGAGCTCGCTGCATCGTCCCGAAGTCAAGGGCTTCAAGGCCGATGACAACAGCCTCAAGATTGACATTGAAGTCAGAAACCAGGAGGCTTGCCCGCGTTATGCCGGTGTCAGCATAAAGGGCGTCACCATAAAGGAAAGTCCTGACTGGCTCAAGAACAAGCTGAGCACCATAGGGCTCCATCCTATCAACAACGTCGTTGACGTTACCAATTACATACTGTTCGCATACGGCCAGCCGCTTCACAGCTTTGATGCCGACAAGATAAAGGGCGGAAAGATTGTTGTCCGCACCATGCCGGAGGGTACTCCTTTCACAACGCTTGACGGAGTGGAAAGAAAGCTTTCAGAGCGTGACCTTATGATTTGCAACACTCAGGAAGCCATGTGCCTGGCAGGCGTTTTCGGCGGACTGGAATCGGGTATATCGGAATCAACGGCCAACGTGTTCCTTGAGAGCGCATATTTCCATCCCACATGGATACGCAAGAGCGCACGCCGTCACGGCTTGAGCACCGACGCATCGTTCCGCTTTGAACGCGGCATCGACCCCAACGGCGTCATTTACGCTTTGCAGCAGGCCGCTCTTCTTATCAAAGAACTGGCAGGCGGTACCATTTCAATGGACATTACCGATGTCTATCCGGCTCCGATACAGGACTTCAAGGTCGATTTCAGATTTGACTATGCGGACAGCCTGATTGGCAAGGTTCTGGACCGCAATGTCATGAAGAGCATTGTTGAGAACCTTGGCATCAAGGTGGTCAGCTTCAGCCAGGAAGGCATGATGCTTTCCGTACCTCCTTTCCGCGTTGACGTGCAGCGTCCTTGTGACATTGTCGAGGAGATACTTAGAATTTACGGATACAACAACATTGATTTCGGCAAGTCGGTACAGTCAAGCCTTACCGTACAGGGCGAGGTTGACCGTTCTCACAAGCTTCAGGACCTTGTTTCCGAACAGCTTGTAGGCTGCGGTTTCAATGAGATTCTGAACAACTCACTGACTCGTGCCGCCTATTATGACGGTCTTGAGTGCTGTCCTTCGGAAAAGCTTGTACGTCTTATGAATCCGCTCAGCGCCGATTTGAACGTGCTGCGCGAACAGCTGCTGTTCGGCGGTCTTGAAAGTCTGTCGCACAACATACGCCGTCAGAGCGCTGACCTCAGATTCTTCGAGTTCGGCAAATGCTACTACTTCGATGCTGAAAAGCGCGAAGCCCTGAAGCAGCCAAAGGAGGACGGCTCGGTCCAGAACCCAATCAAGGCCTACAGCGAGGACTATCATCTGGGACTCTGGATGACAGGAAACCGCGTATCGGCATCGTGGGCACATAAGGACGAGGAAAATTCCGTTTATGAACTCAAGGCACACGTACAGAATATTTTCCAGCGTCTGGGCCTGACAAACGGCAATATCCAGATTGAAGAATTTGAAAACGCAATATATTCAAGCGGACTCAGATACAGGCTGCGTTCCGGCAAGACACTCTGCGAACTGGGTCTTGTTGCACGTCCTATACTTAAGATGACCGATGTTGACCAGGCTGTGTATTATGCCGACATAAATTGGGACGAACTGCTCAAGGCTACACGCAAGGCCAAGGTCAGCTATGCGGACCTGCCCAAGTATCCGGCCGTACGCCGCGATCTGGCCCTGCTTATTGACAAGACGGTCAAGTTCCAGGACATTGAGCGTCTGGCATATCAGACCGAGAACAAGCTGCTCAAGGATGTCACTCTGTTCGATGTCTATGAGGGCAAGAACCTTGAAGCCGGCAAGAAGAGCTATGCCGTAAGCTTCCTGCTCCAGGATGAGTCGCAGACTCTGAACGACGTTCAGATTGAGAAGGTCATGAACAAGCTGATTGCCGCACTGCAGAACAAACTTGATGCAAAATTGAGATAATAACAAACAATAATATCCACAATGGGAAGAGCATTTGAATTCAGAAAGGCCCGCAAGCTCAAGCGCTGGGGCAACATGGCAAAGACATTCACACGTATCGGCAAGCAGATTTCGATTGCCGTCAAGGCCGGTGGTCCGGATCCTGACAACAACGCTGCACTGCGTGCCATCATCGCAACCGCCAAGCATGAGAACATGCCTAAGGACAACGTTGAGCGCGCTATCAAGAATGCCATGGGCAAGGACACCAAGGACTACAAGGAAATGAACTACGAAGGTTATGGTCCTCACGGAATTGCCATCTACGTTGAAACACTTACTGACAACACCACACGTACCGTTGCAAACGTACGTTCCGTATTCACCAAGTTCGGTGGCCAGCTGGGTACCAGCGGCAGCTTGGACTTCATGTTCAGCCACAAGTCAATGTTCACCATCAAGCAGAAGGACGGTGTCGATATGGACGAGCTGATTCTGGAACTCATTGACCTTGGTGTTGAAGACGAATACGATGTTGACGAGGAAGAGGGCGAAATCACCCTGTACGGCGATCCGAAGTCATTCGCAGCCATTCAGAAGTACTTTGAAGAGAACGGCTTCGAAGTCAAGGCTGCCGAGTTCACCCGCATTCCTAACGATCTGAAGGATGTGACTCCAGAACAGCGTGAGACAATTGACAAGATTGTTGAGCGTCTTGACGAGGATGACGACGTTCAGAACGTTTACACCAACATGCGTCCTCTTGACGAAGAATAATTAAGTTAAAACTGTTAATAACTACGGCATTATTGCTATTGATTGGCAATAATGCCGTAATTTTGTACCTGATTTAATACTAAACTGAAACAGAAATGAACCAAAAAGTAGGAGAGTTCGCAGGTGCAATCTGGCACGCTCTGGAAGGCAAGAACGCCCTTTCAATGAAGGAAATCAAGAAAGCAGCAAAGCTCAAGAACGACGAGTTCTATCTTGGCATGGGCTGGCTTCTGCGCGAAGACAAGATTAACGTTACAGAAGGCGAAGAAGAAAACTACTACGCCTTGAAGTAATAACAGTAACATTTTATCAGAGACGGTTCTGCATCATCAATGCGGAGCCGTCTCTGTTTTTAGTTGTACCTTTGCAATATGACATTTGCAGAAAAGGTATATGACGCAGTGAAGATGATTCCTGCCGGCCAATGCCAGGATGCTGTTTCTTGGCAGTTTCCCGCCTCCAAAAGCAAGATGGTCCATGGATTTCTTCTATCCTAACTGGATCAATGACTTCTGGAGAATACAAGGCCTGATACATTATGCCGATGCCAGTCATTTTGAAATGGACGGAAAACGTTTTGACCGCGAGCGCATAATTGATTTCTGTACGTCCAAAGGTCTGGCATTCTATGACACTGCATCAAAGGTTTGTCGTCTTAAAGGTAATGCCAGCGATGAATTTCTGGTAATAATTGAGCCGTCAGACATCGGCGGCATGCTTTCCAGAATGCCGGAATGTCATACCATAGTGACTACAGGCGGCAAGTCCAGCGAAGAGCTTGCAGGCATATTGTCAGCCCCGGCCATCCCCAAGGTGGGGACATTCATCGATCTCCAAGACATCCGCTGGTGGCGCATGCCATCAACCTCAAGGGCCTATCCAATGTCCCTGAAAGCCAAGACCGCCCACTACTCCAAATTGTTCTGAACGCTTCCGGTCCAGCCAATTCCCAGCCCGTGGTGAGTGAATCGGGCTGTTTTGCTCACGTCGCAGCCATTTTTCAGCCCGCGGTGAGTGAATCGGGCTGTTTTGCTTACGAGCTAGCCATTTTTCAGTCGGTGGTGAGTGAATCGGGCTGTTTTGCTCACGGGAGGACCATTTCTTTCCTCGCGGTGAGTGATTTGGGCTGTTTTACTCACGGGCGGAC